>CAZSRJ010000175.1:0-2501 GCA_964609235.1 uncultured Rhodoluna sp. | reverse complement strand
GTCGAAGCTGCCTTGGTCGCACGAACCGAACAGGTGCCGGCAACCGTTGATACCAACTTGCCACTCACGATTGAACAGTTAGCGGTTCCGGCCGAAACTAATTCGAAGGCAACCGCTCCTGAGCCAGAACCACCGGCAGCCACAAGATCAAACTCGCCAACTTCTGCAGTTGAAAGGTTTACCAATTGCAAGGTTGCCTGAGCAATCTTGTTGATGACAACGGTCATCGGCGCAGTGGTAATCGGTTCGTAGTTGTTGTCGCCCGCCTTGGTTGCGGTTATAACACACGAACTACCGGCGTCACCAACAACGAGCGTCGTTCCGATCAGCTGACAGGTTCCGGTTGCGTTGTAGGTTACCGCGCCGGTTCCTGAACCGCCCGCCGACGAAACCGTGAGCGTCTGCATGAAGTTTGTTGAGCTTTGGTTGGTTAGGTTAAACGCTGCCTGTGCCGACTTAAGAATTCTCAGCGTCGCGACGGTGTTGTTGGTTAGGTAGTAGGTGGTTCCGGCAACAACCGCGTTGACAACACAGTCACCAACGCCCTTGATTGTGGCAACACCGGTCGAGGTGTTTACGGTGCAAACGGTTGAAGGAGAGTTGGTCGAGTAGGTCACGACACCGGGGCTATCGGTGGTCATCACAGCTGTAACCAAACCGTTTGGTGAGTAGTTGGTGTCTGGGTAACTGAGGTTTAGGTCGGCGACCTTGGTCAACTGGATGGCTACCGCCGTGGCGCTCATCAAACCGCTCGAGGTGAACCTGAGCTGGTAGTTGGCGCCAGGGGTTCCGGCGACCGCGAGGTTGGTGAAGCTAACCTGGCCGCCAACCGCGGTGACGGTTGTGGTGCCAGATACAGATCCGCCGTTTGAAGAGCCTGCGCAGGTGGCCTGCGGGCAAACCACAACGGTCACAGGGGTTGAGTTGTCGCTTGTGGCAGGGTTGCCGAAGCGGTCGCGCACCTGAAGAATCGGATAGCTGTTGGCCGGCAAAGTTGCACCCGAGATGCCGCCAACCGGCTGAGCCAAAACAACCACACGATAAGGCGCTGCGTGGGTGAGCGTAATTGTGTTCGATTGCGCCGAGGTTATTGTGGTCGAGTTTGCACCCGGTGCGGTGAAGGTCAGCTTGTAGGCGACACCAGGAGTTCCAACCAGGTTGAGCGAATCGAAGGCAACGATTCCGCCGCTTGCGATTGCGGTTGCTTGCGCAAGCGAGCCGTTGCTTCCGGTTGTGATCGAAGCGGTAACAACGGTGGTGTTGTCACTTGTTGCAAGGTTGCCAAATTGATCTCTGAGCTGAAGCACCGGCTGCGTTGGCAAATCATCGCCCGTCGCCCCACCAACCGGCTGAGTAAACCAAACTAGCGACGATGCAGAGTCGTGGCTAACCTGAACCGCAGCTGATGTTGCAGTGGCTAGCGAACCGCTGCTAAATGTGAGCGTGTAGTTTGTCTCTGGAGTTGCGGTGAGCTTAAGGCCACTGAAGGTTGCAACACCGTTTGAAGCGGTAGCGGTGACGTTGCCAGAGAGAGTGCCGCCCACACCACTAGCGATTTCAACCGAAACTACAGTGCTGCTATCTGAGAGAACCAGGTTGCCATAGAAGTCGAGCAAACGAACAACAGGCTGCGTGCCGAGGTTCTTGCCGGTAATAGCGCCAACCGGTTGTGTCTGAATCTGCAACTGCGTGGCGGGGCCGGCAACTACTGTGATGTTGTTCGAGTTAGCGGCAACTAGCGGTGAAGATGCAAACGAAAGCTTGTAGTTCACCGAAGGTGTTGCGGTAAGCGCAAGATCGGTGAACGTGACCACACCGTTAACCGCGGTTAGTGAACGTGCGCCGGCAAGGGTGCCGCCAACGCCACTTGAGATTGCCGCGGTGACCACGGTTGAGTTGTCGTTTGCAACTCGGTTTCCATAGAAGTCTTGAATCTCGACAACCGGCTGAGTGGTTAGAGCAAGTGCGGTCTGACCACCAACAGGCTGGGTGGTAATTGCGATCTGGTATGCGGTGTTGAAGGTTACCGAAAGGGCAGAGCTGGTCGCGCCGGTGAGTGAACCGCTTGCGAAACCGAGGGTGTAGCTGTTCGCAGGCAGACCAATTAGACGCACGTTGGTAAAGGTTGCGACACCGCCAACCGCAGCCACTGTGGTTTCGCCCGAGGTCAGGCTGCCGGCGGCGCCAGAGGCCACAGAAGCAGTGACATTCGCGGTGCTCGAGGTCGCTAGGTTGTTGAAGCGGTCGCGAATCTCAACCACCGGCTGGCCGCTCAAGCGCTCACCAGTTGCGTTGCCGCCCGCAGGTGCGCTCGTGATCACCAATTGGCTGGCATCAGCGTGAGCGATAGCAAAGCTGCCTGAGGTTGCTGCGGTTAGCGAAGAACTGTTGAACGTGAGCGAGCTGCTGCCAGGCAGGGTAACGATGTTCAACGCTGTGAATGTGGCAACACCGTTAACCGCGGTCACGGTAGCGCCATTCAAAACATCGCCGGCACGCGG
>CAZSRJ010000174.1:0-2516 GCA_964609235.1 uncultured Rhodoluna sp. | reverse complement strand
GCTCTCGCGGCATCAAAACCCTTCACCTTTCGATTTCGCACGATGGCAATTCTGCGATTGCGTTTCTAGTTGCCGAGGATGGTGCCTGATGCGTGAATTGGTAATCGACCTCGATGCGATTGTTGAGAACTACAACACCTACAAGAAGCTCGCACCCGGCGCAAAGGTTATGGCCGTAGTTAAGGCCAACGCATACGGTCACGGAATGTATGAGGTTGCACTCAAGCTCGAGCGAGCCAAAGTTGATTACTTCGGAGTTGCCGATGTAGACGAAGCGCTGCACTTGCGCGAGGGTGGTCTCGAGACTCCGGTGCTCGCTTGGCTGCACGACCCCAACGATCGATTCACCGAAGCGCTCGAAGCCAACGTCGAATTGTCGATTGCCAACCTCGAGCAGCTCGAGCGAGTCGCCGACGCCGCCAGGCTAACCGGCAAGGTGGCAAGGGTGCACCTCAAGATAGACACCGGTTTGGGCCGAAACGGCTCGACCATAGAAGACTGGCCGGCCCTGGTTACCGAGGTGGTTGCCCTCTGCGACGAGCAACTGCTCGAGTGCGTTGGGGTGTTTAGCCACCTGAGCACCACTTCTGAGGCAGATGACCGGGCCCAGATTGCGCTGTTCGACCAAGCCACCGAGACCGCCAAACGCCTCGGTCTCGACTTCGAACTGCGCCACCTCACCGCATCAGACGGCACCATTAGCTACCCAGATGCCAACTACGACATGGTTCGAGTCGGCGTTGGTCTCTATGGCTTGTCGCCTTTCGTTGGGCACACCTCTGCCGAATTCGGCCTGCGCCCGGCCATGACCGCCCGCGCGCTAGTTGTTCAAACCAAGCGCGTCAAAGCAGGCACCGGCATCTCGTATGGCTACATGGCTCGCACCACAAAAGAGACCACTCTTGCCCTTGTGCCCATTGGCTATGCCGAGGGTCTTCCGAGAAATGCCAGCGGCAAGGCCGAGGTGTCTATAAAGGGCAAGCGTTACACGATTGAGTCGCGAATTGCCATGGACCAGTTTGTTATTGACGTTGGCGACGACGATGTTGTAGCCGGCGACGAAGTTGTCATCTTTGGCGACCCGGCAACCGGTGTTGCGAGTGCAGACGACCTTGCAGTTGCGGCCGACACAATCAACTACGAAATCGTCACCAGAATGGGTGGTCGTTTTTACTCGACATACCTGGGCGCCGTCGACTAGACGTTTGGTTTCTTGATGTCGAAAGAATTGCTAGAACAGCAGGTGGCTGATGCCGACCAAATGCACGAGCTGGGGCTGAGAATTTCAAAGCAACTGCGTGCAGGCGATCTTGTAGTTTTGGTCGGCCCACTCGGTGCCGGAAAGACAACTCTGGCTCGCGGCATCGGCGAGGGTCTGCGCGCAATCGGCAATGTTTCTTCACCAACGTTTGTGATTGCGAGAACTCACAAGCGCGAAGACTCCGATGTGCCACTCGTGCACGTCGATGCATATCGCTTGGGCGGTGCAGAAGAACTCGATGATCTCGACATCGACTTTGCCAACAGCATCGTTTTGGTTGAGTGGGGCAAAGGACTACTCGAGGGCATAACTGAGAACTGGCTCGAGATTGAAATTGCGCGCGACCATAGCGGCCAAACCGAAATCCGTGAAATGAAGATAACCGCATTCGGTGAGCGTTGGTCGGCGGTGGCTTTCTAATGAGCATCATGCTTGCAATCGACACTTCGGCTGGCACCAGCGTTGCTCTCTTTCGCGCTGGGGTTTTGCTCTCAGAGCTCAACGTGACAGACAACATGAAGCACGCTGAAACCGTAGGTGCGGCGATAGTTAGCGTTTTGACCGAGGCCGGCGTTGCAGCCCGCGAGGTGCAAGAGGTTGTCGTTGGCAGAGGCCCGGCGCCTTTCACCGGGCTGCGAGTTGGCATCGCCGCTGCGGTGATGTTTGCCGAAGGCTCTGGCGCAAAGCTCTCTGGGCTGGTTAGCCTCGACGCAATTGCTCTGAGGGCTCTAAAGCAGCGACCGGGTGGCGAAACCAGACCGCTGCTGGTGACCACTGACGCGAGGCGCTCAGAGGTCTACTGGGCTCTCTACAGTGGCCTTAGCGACGAGGGTGTTGCGATTAGAACCGAAGGGCCTCAGGTGCTCAAACCGGCCGCGCTTCAAGAACTGCTTGCTTCTAGAAACATCGATGCCGACACCACAGACTTGGGCATTACCGGCGCCGCAGTTGGCGAGTTGGCGCTCGCGCTTCGAGCCGCCGGGCAACTCGAGAACGATATCTCGGCGCTCTACCTTCGAGCGCCCGATGCCGTCGAGCCGAAGGCATCCGGTGTATTTGGCAAGCGGGTGAGCTCATGACCTCTTTCACAATTCGAGTTGCTGCCGAGAGTGATCTTGACGAAATTATGCGCATCGAAAACGAGAGTTTTCAGAGCGATGCGTGGTCGGTGCAAAACATGCACGACGAGCTCGTCGGGGCCGAGAAGTTTTATGTTGTCGCCTATTCGACCACCGATGAAAAAGAAACTCTTATC
>CAZSRJ010000173.1:0-2528 GCA_964609235.1 uncultured Rhodoluna sp. | reverse complement strand
ACGATGGCGTCAACACCCTCGTTGATAAGTGCGGTAGCTGACTGGGTTGCGGTGTCAGTTGAAGCGTCGCCTGAGTCCTTGTGAGAAACAGATACACACTTGCCAAGTACTCCACCGGCTGCGTTGATGTCTGCGATAGCAGCGTCAACACCAGCAATTTCTGGTGGGCCTAGGAATGCAAGGTTTCCGGTTGTCGGAAGTAGTGAACCGATCTTTAGTTCTGCGTCGGTGCAGTTATCTGCATCGAACGCAGTTGGTGTTGCAGCACAACCGCTTAGAGCTAGCGCGAGGCTAGCTGCAAGAGCAAGTCCGGCAGCACCTTTCTTGAATGTAGACATGTGTCTCCTTATTTGTTGTTGGGTGTTCCGAATTTGGTACAAATTTGGAAACCTTTTGCAGTTTAGCGATTTGATGTGACAGCAAAAATATTGATTTTGCAACATCTGGTAACAGAACTTGATTTTTCGTTGCCAATTGAGATCAATCAGTTAGACAAAGTCGCTATTTATCTGGGATGTAGCCACGCGGGGCCTGTGTGGGAGCTAATTTACTCAACCTAAACGTGATGTAACGATATTGTTTCGGTCAGGCCAAAGTGTGGTTTCGCTGACGAATTAGGTCGGAACTCAAAATGATCAGGCTCAGCCAGACGAGGCCGAATCCAAGCCAGCGGGCGGTTGGCATCGGCTCGTTGAAGACCACAAGCCCGAGTGTGAACTGAATGATGGGCGCGATGTACTGCATGAAGCCCATCACTTTTAGCGGAAGGTGCTGGGCCGCAGCTCCAAAGAGAATTAGTGGAATCGCGGTCATCGCGCCGTACATCGCAAGACCGGCCATGCCCAAAGCACCCTGGCTGGCAAACATTATGCCGCCGCCAATTAGTTGCACGAGCACGAGTTGAACAATCGCAATCGGCACAACAAAGCCAGACTCGATCGCGAAACTGTTTAGCGCACTCACCTTGCCGCCGAGCTTGTTTTTGGCAAGGCCATAGATTCCGAAAGAGCCGGCGAGAATTAGTGCGACCCACGGCGGTCGGCCGTAGTCGATTGTGAGCACCAATACCGCGAGCGCGCCGATGCCCATTGCGATCCACTGAACTCTTGAGAGTTTTTCACGCAAGAAAACGACGGCAAGCAAAATTGTGACGAGCGGGTTGATGAAGTAGCCGAGCGATGACTCCACGACGTGATTTTCTGAAATCGCGATCACGTAGACCAGCCAGTTGACGAAGATGAAAAGTGAGCTGGTCGCAATCCAGGCGATGTTGGTCTTGTTTTTGAATACCTCGCGCATTGCCCGAAAGTTTTTTGTGACCGCGATGATCAGAGCGGCTGTGAGAAAACCAAAAATGACTCGCCAAACCACAATCTCGTATGGCGAAGCGAAACCGAGCATCGCAATGATCAGCGGAAAGCTGCCCCAGATGAAATAGGCGGTCAGCCCAAGTGGAAGACCCCGAGCGTAATCATGCCCGGGGTCTTTCGAGGTTTGGTTTTTAGCGCTCAATTACCGCGAGCACGTCGCGAGCCGAGAGCACTAGGTACTCGACACCTTCATACTTGAGTTCGGTGCCGCCGTACTTTGAGAAGATGACCTTGTCGCCGACCTTTACGTCAACCGGAACGCGGTTGCCCTTGTCATCGATGCGGCCTGGGCCAACAGCGATAACCTGAGCCTCCTGTGGACGCTCCTTAGCGGTGTCTGGAATGACTAGACCCGAGCTGGTTACCTGCTCGGCTTCGACTGGCTGAACGACAATGCGGTCTTCGAGCGGCTTGATTACTACAGACATAATGACCTCTTCTATCTATGAGGGGTTCGTTGGCCTTGTGGCCACCTGAAAACTCTAATTGATGGTTAGCACTCGGTCAAGGTGACTGCTAATTCAGTTGATCGGCCGTTGTCGCCGAGCAGGCTTGCCTAGGCTTGAGCCCATGGATCGCAACGAATTCGCCAAACTCTTCACACCAGAGGCGTTGGCCCTTTTGAATGCGATCGGCGACCTAGACGCCAAGGCCGACGTGCTCAAGCTGGTGAGTGCGCTTCGAGCCGAGGGTTACGACCCCGGCCTGGTTGCGGCGGTGCTGAGCCAGGCAAAGCTGCGCCGACGGGCTCGCAAAAAGTTTGGCGACTTCACCGACGGAATGCTCTTTACAGAAGATGGCCTCGAGCAGGCTTCGCGACTTCAGGCCGCTGCACTGCACGCCGGCCGTTTTCGCGGTGCCGGCATAAAGCAGGTAGCAGACCTCGGATGCGGACTCGGTGCCGAATCGATGGCCATGGGCGCGATTGACCTCAACGTGCGGGCTTTCGAAATCGATGAGGTTACGGCGGCTCTAGCCGTCTTCAACCTTGGTGCATTCGAAAACGTCGAAGTCGAGCAAGCCGACATCACCACTCTCGACCTGAGTCAGTTCGAAGCACTGTTCTTCGACCCGGCTAGGCGTGAACTTGACGGCAAGGGTGAGCGCGCAACTCGCAAATTTGACCCCGCGCAGTTTTCGCCCGACTTCAATTGGGTT
>CAZSRJ010000172.1:0-2553 GCA_964609235.1 uncultured Rhodoluna sp. | reverse complement strand
AGACGATCGGGTCGGGGTTATTCGCAAGTGAAACCTGATATGGAAGGTTGGCGATATTCTGCGGCACTCCCTCGATTCTTATCTGCACCGAAGAAACGTTTGGCAACTGAGTGAGCGTTGCTGTTAGCTGCACGAGCATGCGTTGACGTTGCGAAATGGTCGTGCTGTTTGCAGAGGCGTCGAGATCGACTATTGCAACACCGTCTTGAACTAGCACCGAATCGAGCGCCAGCTTTGTGCCTCGCGGAAACGAAGATTGAACAGCATTGGCCAACCATGACTCAGGGCCACCCAAGAGCGCCGAAACAAGTTTGGTTGAGGTTGCAACTCTTGTGGCAAACCAACGAGTTTCTGGAACCAGATAGCGCTCTTGATTGTCATAGAAAAAAAGCGAGTAGTTCTTGAAGAGCACTTCAAACACCGGCCGCACCAAAACAGTTGTGTTAGGTGCTTTGCTGATTCGCCATTCATCATTTTCTTCGACAAATTCAAACTTCATCACTCGAGTAATTGCCGGAACATACTGCTGGTAACGACCAAGCTCATCAACTCGCGCTGCGGCCTTGAACGTGACAGAAGCATCGTTTAGCTCAGAGAGGTTGACAACCGGCCTGGCATCGCCAACCAAAAGCTCGGCGCTAGGGTTCCACTTTGATCGCAGGTCTTCGCTCAAGAATTTGCGGGCTACCTCGTAGTCATTTTGTGGACCGGTTGCTGCGTTTAGAAAGCCCTCTAAGATTGCCTGCTGACCGGCACCTTCAAGCGGATCGCTCGGCGAGTAATAGAGGTAGTCGGTGCTGAGCTCAGATTGAATGTCTGAGCCAACCCGCACCTCAGAGACTGTCGGAAGTTTGGCGCACGAGCTCAGGGTGAGTGCCGCGAGAAGCAACAGGGCGAGAATCTTGAAGCTTTTAGCGCTCATCTTTCACCTGCTTTTTTCGGGGTGGCAGCGGCAGTGGAGACTGCGAGAAAACCGCACCCTGGTAGCGCGGCAGGGTGAGCCTGAACGTTGAGCCTTCGTTTGGCTTGGCGGCAACCTGAAGCCAGCCCGAGTGCAGGTTGGCGTCTTCGAGCGAAATGGCCAGACCCAGACCGGTGCCGCCAGAGGTGCGCTTTCGAGCCGGGTCTGCTCGCCAGAATCGGTCGAAAACCCGGTCTAGCTGAGATCGCGTCATGCCGACACCCTGGTCGGTAACGCTGACGGCGACCGCGTTTGCCCCACCCGCAACTGCCACCACGACCGGCTTGCCTTCGCCGTGCTCAACGGCGTTTGCCAGCAGATTGCGCAGAAGTCGCTCGATGCGGCGGCTATCGATTTCGGCTTCGATTGATTCGGCATGAGCTTCGAGAACAATCTCGCAACCCTTTTTCTCGGCAAGCGGCTCGATAGACGCGATGGCCGATTTCACAACCGACAAAAGTTCAACCTTTTCAAAGTCACCGGCAACCGCGCCAGCGTCGTAACGCGAAATCTCGAGCAGGTCTTCGAGAAGAGTTTCGAAGCGATGAATCTGAGAGTTCATCGCCTCTGCGCTGCGTTTGATTGGAGCCGGAAATCCTTCGCGATTGTCGTAGATCAATTCGCCCGCCAACTTAATTGTCGTAAGCGGTGTGCGCAGCTCGTGAGAAACGTCAGAAACAAATCGCTGCTGCATCTTTGAGATTTGCTCATACTGCTTTAGCTGATCTTGAAGATTGTCGGCCATGGCGTTAAACGAACGACCGAGCTGGGCGATTACGTCTTCGCCCTGCTCTTCGATGCGCTCATCGAGTGCACCTTCTGCAATCTTTTCGCTCACTCGTGCGGCTCTTCGCACCGGCTGAACAATTCGCGAGGTTACCCACCAACTCACCAGACCGATGATAAGCAACACAATCAAACCGCCGATGACGAGAGTGCCCTGCACGAGGTCTAGGGTTTGTTGCTCGCGCTGCAGGTCATAAACCAGGTAGAGCTCATAAACGCCCGCGAGCGGTATTTCTACCGGTGCACCGACAATCAACCCCGGATGAGTGTTGACGCCAAACCTGAGCTCGGTGGCCTGATAGACCAAACGCCCAGGAGTAACCTGCACTTTTTCGCGAAGCGACTGGCTGATCACCGAGAGGTCTAAGTCGCTAGAGATCGGGCTCTGCAGCACCGCAGCGCTGGTCTGGCTCGGGGTTCTGAGCAGCGCAACGAGCCTTGCCTGATCTGTCGACTTGTTTTCGAGCCTTGGCACAACCGAGTTGATTAGCGACTGCAGGGCCACTTCGTCGTTGGCGTTTGAAGCTGAGAATGTGTTCTGCACGTCAATCACGGCGCGTTCAGATTCATCGAGCACCTGATCTAGTCGGGTCTGGTAGAGCCCGTTGCCGATGCCGAATGAGAGAAATCCACCGAGAACCACGAGAGCACCGAGCGAAAGAGCGATTGTGGTGACAACCGCCCTAGCCTGCAGGTTTCTTCGAAGAACACCGATGGCGCGCTCAAGAGCGCGTCTCAAAAACATTTAGTAAGCGCCGGCCTTATAGCCGCGGCCGCGACCGGTTGTGACGATTTGCGGCTCGTCT
>CAZSRJ010000171.1:0-2590 GCA_964609235.1 uncultured Rhodoluna sp. | reverse complement strand
AGATCCTGGGTCATGAAGCCAACGCCGGCCTTCTTGTACTGGGCGTCGTTTAGGGTCAAAAATAGACCACCGAAAATCGGCATCTGAAGCAAAATCGGCAAACAAGAGCTGAGCGGGTTCGAGCCAGTTCGCTTGTATAGCTCCATTTGCTCTTTCGCGAACTTCTCGCGCGAATCGCGGTCGGTCTTGCCCTTGTACTTCTTTTGGAGTTTTTGCAGCTCTGGCTGCATGACGATCATGTTTCGCTGGCTCTTGATCTGTTTAACAAAAACAGGGATGAGGGCCGCTCGCACCACAAGCACTAGCCCAACAATCGAGAGAACCCAGACGATACCGGCGTTGGTGCCTAGCGGATCTGTGATAGCCAGTGCAAACAGTGAGTGGAAGCCCACCAAAATAAGCTCAATGATCCATTTGATCGGCCAAAGAATCGCGCCAATGACGTCAAACATAACTAACCCTTCTTGCGTTTGGGTGAAACAAATCCGCTATCTGATACCAGAAACCAACCACCACCAGGCTTCACCTGGTCGACTCCCCCTTGAGACCATGGGTTGCAACGAATGATTCGCCAGGCCGTTAGAGCCGAGCCAAACAGAACGCCGCGCTGCTGAAACTGCCCCAGCCCATAGGCCGAGCAAGTTGGGTAGTACCGGCAAACATCGCCATACAGTGGCGAAATCACCTTTCGGTATCCCTTCACTAGCAGAATCAACAGGTTTCTTGGTGCCAGCCACAAAACCTGAAAAATCCAGATCATGCAACTGCTTTCTTGAGAGCAGCGCCAGCTGCCGACAAAAACTCTGATTTCAACTCTTCAAAAGTAGCCGAAGCAGCACCCTCGAGGGCGCGAACCACGATCGAAAAGCCCTTGGCGGAAGGTTCTGTTTTGAGAAGCTCTCTGGCGATTGCCCTGAGCCGTCTCTTTACGAGGTTGCGGGCTACCGCCCCTCCCACCGATTTTGCCACCACGAATCCGACTCGCGTTTCGCTCTGAGAGCTGTCGCGATAGATGTAGGTGACGAGGTGAACGCTGGCAATTTTTCGACCATGCTTCATGGTCGAGCGAAAATCATCGGCTTTTAAGAGCCGGTTCTCGCGAGCCAGCAAGTGGCTAGGCCGAGAGTTCGGTGCGGCCCTTGCGGCGGCGGGCAGCCAGGATGGCGCGGCCGGCACGGGTCTTCATGCGCTCGCGAAAACCGTGGGTCTTTGCGCGGCGACGGGTATTTGGCTGGAAAGTACGCTTGCTCATAACCATTCTCCAATTGAAAAATCTTGGGAATCTCGTTGGTGTCGAAGACGACTTGTTGCTGCCGCCGATTCCAAGCGAGACAACCTGTCAAATCTAGGGCAAAAGTCAACCCAAGGTCAAGTAATTAGACACTTTTTCGAAACTATTTTTTGATCTTCAAAAAGAATTTTTGCGCGACACTCCGTTTCGATTTGCTTTTAATCGAACTTGTTGGCAAGAATTCAATTCGCTGAGTTTTACACAGGCAAAATCCATGTGGAAAACTTATCCACAGTTTGTCCACAAATCTGTATAGTTGTGGAAAACTATTCAACATTTCAGCAAAACAAAGGGAATCAGGAGGGTGCCATGGCCGCAACCGAAGCCATAACTTCCCTCTGGCAACAGATTGTTTCGCGACTTGGTCAAGACGACCGCATCGAGAGAAACATCATTGGTTTCCTAGCCCTCGCAGAACCGCAGGGTGTTTTGGGTGAAACTCTCTACATCGAAGTGCCCAATGACTTGACTCGCCAAATGATGGATCAGCGTCTTCGGCCGGCAATTATCGAAGCTTTGGCCCAGTCAGAGAATAATGAGGGCGCTACCAACTTCGCGATTTTCATTAACCCAGACATCGCCCCGGCGATGGCGACATCCGAGCCAATCGATGAGCCCTCACCCGCGCCGCTGCCTAGCTACCTGAGCTCGGGCACCGCAGCAAGCCGGTCTCACGATCACAAGCTGAACCCCAAATACAACTTCGACAACTTCGTTACGGGTGCGTCGAACCGCTTTGCCCACGCGGCCTCTTTTGCTGTAGCCGAAACCCCGGCCAAGGCCTACAACCCGCTGTTTATCTATGGAAACTCGGGATTGGGCAAGACCCACCTGCTGCACGCTATCGGCCACTACGCGCTGAGCCTCTATCCAAGAATCAAAGTTCGCTATGTTTCGAGCGAAGAGTTCACCAACGATTTCATCAACGCAATTCAGAACAACCGAACCACGGCTTTTCAGGCCGAATATCGCGAGGTAGACATTCTGCTGATCGACGATATCCAGTTCTTGCAGGGCAAAGACCAGACCCAAGAGGCCTTCTTTCACACCTTCAAC
This sequence comes from uncultured Rhodoluna sp., assembly GCA_964609235.1. Lineage (GTDB taxonomy): Bacteria > Actinomycetota > Actinomycetes > Actinomycetales > Microbacteriaceae > Rhodoluna. Next base: position 243 of record CAZSRJ010000171.1, on the reverse strand, counting down.
ACCCTCACCAACCACAACAAGCAGATTGTCATCACCTCAGATCTGCCGCCAAAGATGCTTACCGGGTTCGAAGAGAGGCTCACGAGCCGCTTCGAATCGGGCCTCAGCACCGATATTCACGCTCCTGAACTCGAGACCCGCATCGCGATTCTTCGCAAGAAGGCCGAAAACGAGAAGGTCAGGGTTCCAGAAGAAGTGCTCGAGTTCATGGCAACCCGAGTCTCTTCGAACGTGCGCGAGCTC
>CAZSRJ010000170.1:0-2590 GCA_964609235.1 uncultured Rhodoluna sp. | reverse complement strand
CAACATAACTACGGATCAGAAGGTTGGGGGTTCGAGTCCCTCCAAGCGCGCGAAAACCCAGTGCCTAATTAGGCAGCTGGGTTTCGCCTTAAGCGAGGAGCAACGAGTGAGCGAACAGAACTGGCGCGAATTTCTCGAAGCAGATGACCTTGACGACTGGGTTGTGCTGCACGGCGGGCCCTCGGCTGTTTTTATCACCGATAATCTTGCAGCCGCCGCCGAACTTGCGCGCGCTGTTGCCGAGGTGCCAGGGCTTGAGGGCTCAAACATCCAGTTGGCAATCGTTGCTAACCGACTCACTGTTCGACTTACCAGGGAGACCTGGAAGATCGAACCGCATCACATTGGTGTTGCGAGAGAGATTTCTGAAATCGCACGCACGCGCGGCGCGGCATCGGCACCTCATCTGGTTCAAGAAGTTCAGGTTGCAATTGCGGCGAAGCCGGATGCCATCGATTTGAAGTTCTGGCGAGCTGTGCTCGGATACGACGAGATGCTCGATGACAACGCAATTGACCCGCTCGGAGTGAGTTCAACCGTTTGGATGCAAGACCTAGATGAGGGCAAGGCACTTCGCCACGCCATGCACCTTGACGTCTCACTTTCAAAAGAGAGTGCAGAGGCGCGGGTTGAGGCTGCGGTAAAGGCCGGTGGAGTTGTGGTTGATGGCTCGCACGCACCGTCATGGTGGATTCTCGCCGACCGTTCGGGCAACAAAGTGTGTGTGGTCGCTTGGCCCGATGGCGCTAAGGCAAACGAAATTATCACGACTCAATAACATCTAGGCCAATTGGCTTCATCTGGGTGTGCCCTGTGCTACTTTCACTCTAATTCAGTCAATCGTTTGACTGAGTTAGAGGGCGAGACATGAAGCACGCGACTTTAGCAGACGTGGCTAAGGCCACAGGGGTGTCTGTTTCGCTCGTTTCTCTGGTTCTGTCTGGAAAGGCGGCGAAAAGATGTTCGCCAGCTGTTGAGTCAAAAATCAAGAAGGCTGCCAAAGACCTTGGTTACAGGGCTAATCGGTTAGCAAGATCTCTGAAAGAGCAGCAAACCAGAACTTTGGGAATGTTGAGCATTGAAGTTGCCACGACCCCATACGCCGGCCAATTACTGTCAGCGGCACAAAAGACTGCACGGTCTCACGATTATGAGCTTCTGTTTGTCGAGGTTGAGAACTCGCCCAAGTCAATAGAAGAGGCATTTGGTCTTCTTGCGGAGCACCAGGTAGTCGGAACGCTGATCGCTGCTTACTTTCACTCAGAAGTTAAGTTGCCTAAAGTAACTCCAAAAAATCTAGTTCTTGCAAACTGTATTTCGAGTAGTGGAAAGTATCCAACGGTTATTCCAGCCGAGTACTCGTCGTTTATGCAGTCACTCAAGCTTCTCGGCATTGCCGGGCACAAGAACGTTGGACTCATCATTGATGAAGTTGAGTGGCCTGCGGTCGAAGGGCGAACTAAAGCATTCCTCGATGCCGCGCATAATTTTGGCTGGGTTCGACCACAGGAGCGAATCTACAAAGTTTCAAAGACAATTGCCGATCATGGATATCGGGCAACTCTAGAAATGATCTTGCGTAATCCCGACATAACAGCAATTGCTTGCTATAACGACCCACTGGCGATGGGCGCGTACCAGGCTCTTAAGGAACTAAAAATCAGCATCCCTGAACAGGTATCTGTAGTTGGTTTCGATGACCTGGAATTGATTTCCGGTGGTTTGCGCCCCGGATTAACCACAGTTCGATTACCTCATTATCAGATGGGGCGAGAGGCCGTGGAACAACTCATCCGAATCTGCGAAGAGAAAGATGAGAATCCAATGAATGTAGTTGAAATCCAAGGAGAGCTCGTAGTTCGGGATTCTGTTTCGGTGCCACGAAACAGTGCTGCCAGCATTTTATCGTCAGAGGATTCAGCTAGATCTAATCAAGAAGAGGAAAAATGATTAAACCAACTAGGGTTTTGCTAGCGGCATCACTGGCTAGCGTGCTCGTACTAACAGGTTGTGCCCCAGCTAGCAACAGCGGAGATCCGGTAAAGGTTTCAATGTGGTCGCACGCGGCTGGTAACGACCAGGAAATTGCAACCGTAAAGGAAGCAATCACGGACTTCAACGCAAGCCAGACGGCTTACGAGGTAGTTCTAGAAGAGTTCCCACAGGAGTCGTATAACGACTCAATTGCTGCAGCTGCAGCCTCGAAGTCTCTTCCTTGCATCATCGACGTGGATGGTCCAATCATGCCTAACTGGGCTTGGTCGGGTTACATGCAGCCACTGCAGATTAGTTCAACACTCGAAGAATCATTGATTTCTGGTGCCAAGGGCTACTACAACGGTGAGCTTTACTCGGCCGGTGCCTGGGATGCAGCACTTGGTCTGCTAGTTCGTAAGTCAACTTTGGAGAAGGTCGGCGCACGCGTGCCAACCGTCTCTGAGCCATGGACATTGGCAGAGTTCGACGGTCTGCTCAAGGCTGTTGACGCAACTGGTGACTACGACTACGCGATTGACTGGGGCAATGGTTGGACTGGCGAATGGTATCCATACGCATACAGCCCTCTAATGCAGAGCTTCGGTGGTGACCT
>CAZSRJ010000169.1:2278-2595 GCA_964609235.1 uncultured Rhodoluna sp. | reverse complement strand
CCCTAAACCACGCGCAGTCTGCTGGTGTTCCAATCGTTGTCGCCGTTAACAAGGTCGACAAAGAAGGCGCTAACCCTGCCAAAATTCGCCAACAGTTGACCGAGTTCAACTTGGTCGCCGAAGAGTACGGTGGCGACGTCTTGTTCGTTGACGTATCTGCGCTAACCGGCAAGGGAATCCCTGACCTTCTAGATGCCGTGTTGCTCACCGCAGATGCGGCACTCGATTTGCGAGCTAACCCAGATCGCGACGCCCGCGGTGTTGCCATCGAAGCCAACCTCGACAAGGGCCGAGGCTCGGTTGCAACCGTTCTAATT
>CAZSRJ010000169.1:1823-2268 GCA_964609235.1 uncultured Rhodoluna sp. | reverse complement strand
TGGAACCCTAGAGGTTGGCGATTCCATCGTTGCCGGTGCCGCTCACGGTCGTGTTCGTGCAATGTTCGACGAGAACGGAACCGCAGTAACTTCGGCCGGGCCTAGCCGCCCGGTTCAGGTGCTCGGTCTTCAGTCTGTGCCTCGCGCTGGTGACACATTTGTGGTTGCCGAAGACGAGCGCCAGGCTCGCCAGATTGCCGAGAAGCGCGAAGCCGCAGATCGCAACGCCCTCTTGGCCAAGTCACGCAAGCGCATCAGCCTCGAAGACTTCACCAAGGCTCTCGAAGAGGGCAAGGTTGAGTCGCTCAACCTGGTTATCAAGGGTGACGTTTCGGGTGCCGTCGAAGCGCTTGAAGACTCGCTACTCAAGATCGAAGTTGATGACAGCGTTCAGTTGCGCATCATCCACCGCATCGTGTGGGACGAAACCATCTTACAGGACCTC
>CAZSRJ010000169.1:546-1813 GCA_964609235.1 uncultured Rhodoluna sp. | reverse complement strand
GCATCATCCACCGCGGTGTTGGTGCGATCACCGAGTCAGACGTAAACCTTGCGACCGTCGACAACGCAATCATCATCGGTTTCAACGTCAAGCCAGACAACAAGGCACGCGAGCGTGCAGACCGCGAAGGCGTCGACGTGCGTCAGTACTCGGTTATCTATGCCGTGCTCGACGACATCGAAAAAGCGCTCAAGGGAATGCTCAAGCCAGAGTACGAAGAAGTTCAGACCGGAACCGCAGAGGTTCGCGAACTGTTCAAGTCTTCAAAGGTCGGAACCATCGCCGGTTCGATTGTTCGCTCTGGCTCAATCAAGCGCAACTCTTTGGCTCGCGTTCTTCGCGATGGCAAGGTTGTCGCAGACAAGCAAAAGATTGAATCGCTAAAGCGCTTCAAGGATGACGCGAGCGAAGTCAAGATCGACTTCGAGTGTGGTATCGGCCTAAGCGACTTCAACGAATTGCAGCTTGACGACATAATCGAGACCTACGAGATGCGCGAGAAGCCGAGAGTCTAGAGTGGTTGATCACGCAAGGGCTAGAAAGCTCGCAGAACGAATTAAAGTATTGGTGGCCGAGGCCCTTGAGCGCGCGGTCAAAGACCCCGATCTGGGCTTCGTCACCATTACCGATGTGAAGGTTACGCCCGATATGCAGCACGCGAAGATTTTCTACACAGTTTTTGGCACCGAAGCCGAGAAGCAGCAGTCGACAGAGATTATCGACAACAACAAGGGTTTGATTCGCCGAGAGGTTGGTCGCGGTCTTTCAATTCGACTAACCCCGACTATCGAATTCGTCTCAGACGAGATTCCGGTGATTGCCGCGCATCTCAACGACCTTCTAACCGAGGCCAAGACTCGCGACGCCGAGGTGAAAGAACTCGCCAAGAATTCGGAGTTTGCTGGCGAGGCTAACCCCTATAAAGAACCTAAGACCCAGGGCGAAGACGACTAAAAATGGTCTCGGGCTTGGTTCTTATAAACAAACCAAAAGGCTGGACCAGTCACGACGTAGTCGCAAAATTGCGCAGAATCGCTGGCACTCGACGTGTTGGGCACGCCGGCACCCTCGACCCTATGGCTACTGGGTTGCTACTTGTTGGCATCAATTCGGCAACCAAGTTGCTTACCTACCTGGTCGGTGCAGCGAAAACTTATGAGGCAACCATTCGACTTGGTGCCAGCACGATCACCGATGACGCCGAGGGCGAGACTCTAGAAGTCGCAAGCGCTGAAGCAGTTCGAGCCATAACCACCGAAGAAATTGA
>CAZSRJ010000169.1:0-536 GCA_964609235.1 uncultured Rhodoluna sp. | reverse complement strand
CTCGAGGTCGCAAGTGAAGCGGCGGTTCGAAGAATTTCAGCCGAAGAGATCGAGTCGGCGCTCGAATCACTTCGCGGTGAGATCATGCAGGTGCCTTCATCGGTAAGTGCAATCAAAATCGATGGCGAAAGGGCATACGCCAAGGTTCGTGGCGGCGACGATGTGAAGTTGGCGGCTCGACCCGTTTCGATTTATCGCTTCGACGTGACCTCAACGCCTCAACTCGTGCAGCGTGATGAACATGTTTTTCTCGACTTCAACGCAACCATAGAGTGTTCAAGCGGAACCTACATCCGTGCATTGGCTCGAGACCTCGGTCGCCAGTTGTCGGTAGGCGGCCACCTCACCGCGCTAAGGCGAACCAAGATAAATAACTACAGCGTCGAAGATGCGCAAGAAATTGACTCGCTAACTATAGAGGCTTTGAAAATCATGCCCATGGTTGTTGCCGCACAGAGCGCGTTCGTGGTGCATAACGTTAGCGATCAAGAGGTCATCGACCTGCGACACGGCAAGAGAATCGATGCTCACGGTCT
>CAZSRJ010000168.1:0-2595 GCA_964609235.1 uncultured Rhodoluna sp. | reverse complement strand
CGGGGGCTTTCTCGGTTACTGATGTGGCGCAGAATGCCAGCACAACAGTGACTGCCGGCGCCAACCTAGCAGTCACAGTGACCGTGCCAGACACCACCGCACCTCAGATCGTTTCGTTCGTGGCCGAGGCCGCAAGCTCGACCACTCGAACACTTACCTATGTGTTGACTGCGAATGAACCGATTGACTGCAGCACACTCTCGGCTGCCGACTTCAGTTTGACCGGAGCGCGATTTGTCGGTGCATCTGTTGACCCGAGTGACGACAAGGTTTGCCGCGTTATCGCGGTGGCAACGGTTGCCCCCGGATCAGCAGTGAACTCAACGGCAACCATTTCTAACGCGTTCTCAATTTCAGACGTACTAGGCAATGCAACGACCCCTGGTGCCACAAGTGCGAGCGTTGCGACAACATCTGTGAACATTCCACTAGCGAGCGGTTCAGGCTCAATCATCGCAACCATGTTGCCTGGCACCTTGCCTGCAACTGTCGTTGCGAATGCTCCGACACCTCTGGCAGGCGTAACCACAACTGCACAGACCGCAATGGTTAACGCAAAGATTTTGGCGCCTACAGCTGGTGCCCCGACCGCTGTTGTCGAGTCAGACATCTCTTACCTAAGTGCTGCCGACCCGATTGCCCTGCAGAAGGTAACAACTGTTGATGCGGGCAGCCAGGTTAAGTTTCAAATTAAGGTTGCGCCAGAGCTCAGCACAACACACGATGTTGTTGGATATCTAAACGTTGGTGCGAACTGGGTATACATGGGGCGTCAAGCGTTCGCTTCTGATTTGGTTGTAACCTCGCCGATGACTTTTGCCGAGATCGGCACCTATGTCATGAAGTACTTTGTTGTTCAGAAATCAGCTGTTGTGATTACCTCTTCACTCAAGAGAGAACCAGTGGTTGCGCCTGTAGTTATTCACTTTGGTCGCGCCGCAATTACGACGTCAGATCTTCAGGCAATCAGCGATAAGACTCTTGAAGTAACGGTCACCGTTGTTGCCGGAACCGTTGTGCCAACCGTCGTGCAACCTGCACCACCGCCTGTTGTAGCGCCGGTCACTACTCCTTCACCAACTTTGACTCCAACGCCAACTCAAACTGCAACCGCTACTCCGACACCTACTCCGACTCGCACGGCCACACCAACTCCAACACCAACGCGTTCAGCCTCGGCTACACCAATTGCCACGCCAACTCGCACCCCAAGCCCAACTGCGAGTGCCACTGCAACACCAACTCCAACCGCGACAGCACGCCCGACACCGTCGGTGAGCCCGAGCGCTGCACCTTCGGCGTCGGCATCTTCAGCACCGACGGCCATCGCGGCAGCACCACTGGTCACCGCGGTTCCAGAGCCGGCGGCGGTTGTGGCCGAGCTAACCACCATCCAGTTGCCATCAATTGACCCGGGTGCTCCGGTTGCCAACCCGGCTATTGGTGCAACCGGTGACGACAATGCGCCACCGCAACCGTTTGATCCTCTGGCCTCGCCAGAAGGAATCGTTGCGGTAACTGAAACTGCAACCCAGGCCGTGGCAATCGTGGCTTCGGTTGCTGCCGCTGCTGGTGCCGCCGCCGCAGCGGCCGCGGCTGCCGGAGCTGCTGCTGGTGCTGCTGCCGGAGCAGCCGCAGGCGCAAGCGCAGCCGGTTCGACCTCTGGTGGTTCAGCGGGTTCGAACTCAAACTCGAGCAACTCAAGTTCTTCAAACTCGTCGAGTTCAAACGAATCTTCTGGCGACCTAACCGAACTAGAAGTTGCCCAAGACAATCTCACGCTCGAAGAAGAAAACTGGGGTGACCGCCTGGCGATGTTCAACTTCGCCTGGATTACCTTCTTCGATCGAAGATCGCATCGCTGGGCAGAGAGAACAGCCAAGTTCTCGCCGCTATTGGCAAAGCTCATCAACGATGGCGCATATCTTCGTTCAATCTTCGGCTCGCTGTCTCTGCTAACTCCATTGGCCGCGGTGATTGTTGCGGTGATGTCAGTTCGTGCACTTGACGGCACAATCACAACGCCACCATGGCAGCTGCTTCTTCTAATCGCAGTGCACGGAATGTTCGATGCGTTTGCCGGCTTTGCTGCCGCGTTAGTTTTCGTCGCGGGTGCAATTCTCGCCGCTGGTCAACTTCCAGATATCGCCGAGTCACGTTTGCTCATGGGTGTCATAGTTGTTGCAATTGGTCCGGCACTGCTTTCGACAGCTTTCCGCGCGATTAGAAAAGCCGCGGCTATCAGCACAAACGCGTGGTGGGAGCGAATTACCGACCTAGCGGTGATTCCATTCATGGCCGGCTGGTCTGCCTCGGCAATGATCTCAACCTTGCCTGCTCTAGCCGGCACTACGCTTTCAGTTGCCAACCACGTAAACGACTTCGCTCTTGCGATTGCACTGGCCGCTGCAGTTCGCGTGTTGGTTGAAGAGTTCTCAGCACGGTTCTACCCAGCACGCTTGAACTCAATCAACCCAGATGAAATTGCAGACCCACCGATGCTTCAAAAAGTCATCGCGTTGGCAATCAAGTATGCAATCTGGGTCTTCATTTCAACCGCACTCATGGGGCCAAGCTGGCAAATCTGGGTTGGTT
>CAZSRJ010000167.1:0-2601 GCA_964609235.1 uncultured Rhodoluna sp. | reverse complement strand
AACGGCATCTACTCTCTGTCGAAGCAAAAAGTCATTGAAAATTTTCTCGCGCTGAGCGGCACCACCGCTGAGGTTGTAAAGCGTTAGGTCGTAGCCGGCCTCGACAAGTGCACTCTCGGCACTTTCGAGAAACGCTCCGAAGAACCAGCGGTCGATGTAAGGCATTACAACGCCGACGTTTCGGTTGCGCCCGGTGGCTAGCGTGTATGCCGAAGAAGATGCAACATAGCCGAGCTCGGCCGCGGCTTTTTCAACCTTGAGTCTCGCCTTGTCTGAGACGTTGTCTTTGCCAGAGAGCGCGCGTGAGACGGTTGCGGTGCTAACTCCCGCGAGTTTTGCAACGTCTTCAATGCCGGCCATGTAAAAACCTGTAAATCCTTGCTTAGAAATGTAAGAGATTTACAATTTAGGCCCAGCCGTCTGGGTTGGCAACCGCCAGTTGCGCGGAGAGCGGGCAACTAGTTGAAGATTGCCAACAGGTCGGCGACGGTTGCCTTGTCGTTGAGGGGGTGACGCAGTGGAAACTCGCCGTGAACGGTGTAGCGGTTGTTGCGCCCGACCCGCTCTTTGACCAGATAGCCGGCCTCGACAAGATCATTGAGAATGCTGGCGGTGGCCCGCGAGGTTATGCCAACCTTGGCAGCTATCAGGTCGATTGTGAGGTTTGGGTTCTGAACCACAGCCACCAGCACATGGCCGTGGTGTGTAAGAAACGTCCACTGGGTCATTTATCTATTGTGCTTTCCGAGGCTTATTTGAGAGGCCTTCTGGCCCCGTGTTCATAAAATAGCATGAAACTTGATTACTGAAACAAATTTCCTGTATCTTTGTTCCAGTCAACTATGAGGAGTTCAAGATTTTCGACTCACTGCCCCTAGCTCTCAGCAACCTCACATCTCCAGCGGTTTTGGCCTTTGTGCTCGGTTTGCTTGTTGTTGCGGTTCGCAGCCACCTTCAGATTCCAGCTCAGGTCTATGAGTTCTTGTCGATCTTTCTTCTTCTAGCCATCGGCCTCAAGGGCGGCGTGGCGCTCAGGGGAGCGCAAATCGATCAGGTCTTGCTGCCAGCCGCGCTCGCGGTGGCTTTCGGAATCTTGATTCCGCTTGCCGTGTACTTCGTGTTGAAGGCCCTAACCAAACTCGACTCAATTAACCGTGGCGCGCTCGCGGCTCATTACGGTTCAACCTCGCTCGTAACATTCACGGCGGGCCTCGTTTTCGTAGAGCAGGCCGGCTTGCAGGTTGAGGCTTACCTGTTCACACTTTTGGCAATTATGGAGGTGCCCGGAATCATCATCGGCATCTTCTTGGCCAAGCGCGCTGCAATGCGCGGAGCCTTCGGGCCGCTGATGCATGAGGTCTTCACGGGTAAGTCGGTTGTGCTCTTGGTCGGTGGCATTGTGATTGGAGCAGTTGCTGGCTCGGCCGGATACCAACAGGTCGAACCGCTCTTCGGAGGTCTCTTTGCTGGCTTCCTAACGCTTTTCTTGCTTCAGCTCGGAATTCAAGCGGGCAAGAGCATCAAAGATATTCGCAGCGCCGGATTCGGTCTGCTGGTCTTCGCAATTGCATTTCCAATAGTTGTCGGATCAGCAGCCGTTGCATCTGCCCAGGCAATCGGAATGAGCGAAGGCGGTTCAGTAGTCTTTGGATTGCTCTGCGCGAGCGCCTCATACATCGCAGCACCGGCGGCAGTGAAACTCTCGCTTCCAGAGGCACAGCCAGGTCTCTACATCACTACGAGTTTAGGAATCACGTTTCCGTTCAACCTCTTGGTTGGCATTCCTTATCTCGCTTGGTTTGCGAGCGTTATCTAAGAGCTACTGTTACGCCTCAATGTTCTTGAGCGGCCACCAGAACTTCTTGCCTGTCATAAACGCGAGCGCAGGAACGATAACCGTTCTGACCAAGAGTGTGTCGAGAAGAACACCGATGCAAACAATTACACCGATCTGCGCCAACGCAACGAGTGGTAGAACACCCAACACCGCAAACACGGCAGCGAGCAAAATACCCGCGCTGGTAATAACTCCACCGGTTGCGCTGAGCGCCTTTATCATTCCCTGACGAGTGCCAACCTTTTCGGCTTCTTCTTTAGCTCGAGTCACCAAGAAGATGTTGTAGTCAACACCTAGGGCAACCAAGAACAAGAAGCTAAACAAGAACACGCTTAGGTCGAGCGCCGGAAAACCTAGAACGCTGATGAAGATCAGCCAGCCTGCACCCATCGATGCGAAGAATGATGCAACCACGGTTGCCAAGAGCAGCACCGGTGCAACGAACGAACGCAAAAGAATCACGAGCACGATAAACACCAGAAGCAAAATCAGCGGGATGACGATTAGCTGATCGTGCGCATAGGCATCCTTGACGTCTAGGGCTTGCGCATCGAGGCCACCAACCTTGGCATCAGCACCGGTTGCCTTGTCTACTTCATCGCGAATCAGATTGATGGCGGCATAGGCCTCTTCAGACTGACCCTCTGCATCGAGAATCACATTCAACTGAGTTATGGTGTCGTTGCTTTCGCCAATCGAAACTGAGGCAACTCCGTCGACGTTTTCAACTAGGGTTTTGACCTCTTCGGCCTGAGAGCTCTTGG
>CAZSRJ010000166.1:0-2615 GCA_964609235.1 uncultured Rhodoluna sp. | reverse complement strand
AAGACGGACAATGTCCTCCTAATGTTCCACTAGGGGCACTTTCTAAGTGAGCTCAGCCTCGAGCAACCGGCTTGGCACCTACCAAGTGGGGAATGGTCGAATGGTTCATGCTCTCTTACGTCTTGGGAGCCGTGTTCGTTGCAGGTCAGGTTTGGGAATACGCAGTTTTGATGTCTGACGGTGTCTCACTTAGCTCCGACTCTTACGGCAGCGCCTTCTACATCACAACCGGTTTCCACGCCTTGCACGTTACAGGCGGGCTTATCGCTTTCCTACTGATCATCGGTCGCACCTTCGCAGCCAAGAAGTTCGGCCACTACGAAGCAACAGGAGCCATCGTTGTCTCCTACTACTGGCACTTCGTCGATGTCGTTTGGATCGGCCTTTTCCTAATCATTTACGTTCTGAAATAACAGTTGGAGCAAACGAGTAACAGCATGAGACAAACTCTAAAGAACTCACGTCGCAGCCCTCTTGCCGCCATCTTCGTGATTGCTGCCGGACTCATTTTGAGTGGTGGTGGCTACGCGGTAGCAACCACGGCTGTCGAGAGCACATCGGCGCAGACTGCTGTTTCAGCCCAAGAACAAATCAAAGAGGGCCAAAAGCTGTTCTTGGCAAACTGTGCAACCTGCCACGGCGTAAATGGCGTTGGCACCGCAGCCGGACCAACCGTCATCGGAGTTGGTGCTGCTTCTGCCGACTTCCAAGTTTCAAGTGGTCGTATGCCTGGTCAGGCAAGTGGCCCACAGATGCCACCAAAGCCAGTTCAGTTCACAGAAGAGCAGATTGCAGCGATTGCGGCATACGTTGGTTCGCTTGGCGTCGGCCCGAGCATTCCTACCGCTGACATGCTAGAAGCCAACGGCGATTCTGCCCGCGGTGGTGAACTATTCAGAATCAACTGCGCTATGTGCCACAACGCAGCGGGTGCGGGTGGTGCACTAACCGAAGGCAAGTGGGCGCCAACCCTGAAGGGCGTTTCTGCAAAGCACGTATACGAGGCGATGCTAACCGGCCCACAGAACATGCCGGTTTTCAATGATGCCAACCTCACACCGTCTGACAAAAAAGACATCATCACTTACTTGGCTTACATCGAAGCAAACCCCTCGGCCGGCGGTTATGAACTTGCTGGTCTCGGCCCGGTAGCCGAAGGACTTTTCCTCTGGATTTTCGGGTTCGGTCTGATAATCCTCATCACAATGTGGCTTGGCGCCAAGTCCAACTAAGTTTCAGCAAAGGGAGCAGTTAATTGAGCGATAAGGCTATGAAAGCCAAAAAGCACGACTACGAAGCCGGTCTTGCCGTGATTTCGCCCGACAAAATTCAAGACCCTGGTCTTGAACCACATCGCGTGCGCATGACTGACAAGAGCGAGAAGCACGAGAAGAGCGCGAACCGTCAGGTTGCCGCCCTGTTTTTGCTTTCAGCTTTCGGCAGTGTGTTTTCGATCTACGCTTACTTTGCTTTTCCAATCACAGAAGATCTAGCGACCGTTCGTGCAAACAACCTCTGGCTCGGTCTCGGAATCACCCTCGGACTCTTGGGAATTGGAATCGGTGCGGTGCACTGGGCCAAGACGCTTATGCCAGACGCTGAAGTCACCGAGGAGCGCAAGCAGACTCGCGGCAGCGACGAGGTGCGCGCTCGAGCAATCGAGATCATCAAGTTGGCAGACCAGGAGTCTGGTTTCACTCGTCGTAAGCTAATTCGCCGCTCGATGTATGGTGCACTAGCTCTGTTTCCGCTTCCAGCGATTTTCTTCTTCGGCGACCTCGGACCTCAACCGGGTGACAGCCTTCGCCACACGATGTGGAAGAAGGGCACTCGCCTAGCTAAAGATCCGGATGGCACGCCAATTAAGGCAAGTGACGTCACTCTCGGCTCTATTTTCCACGTGATTCCTGCCGGCCTTGCCGAATTGCACTACGACCGACTAAATGAAAAAGCAAAAGCCGCAGTAATTCTCGTGCGTGTTAACCCATCGGAACTAATTGAAACCGAAGAGCGCAAGAGCTGGTCATACGACGGCATTGTTGCCTACAGCAAGATTTGCACACACGTAGGTTGCCCGGTTGCTCTTTATGAGCAGCAGACTCACCACTTGCTCTGCCCATGTCACCAATCGACTTTCGACTTGGTTGATGGCTGCAAGGTGATCTTCGGCCCAGCCGCTCGCCCACTTCCACAGTTGCCCATCACGGTTGACGCTGAGGGCTACTTAATTGCGCAAAGCGATTTCAATGAACCTGTCGGCCCTAGCTTCTGGGAGCGCTAAAGATGAGTAACACTTCAACCAAAGAGAAAAAGGGCAGCTTCCTCGCCGGCCGTGCAAACTACCTAGACGAGAGAATGGGCGTTGCCGGAATTCTGAAGGAATTCGGCCGCAAGGTGTTTCCTGACCACTGGTCATTCATGCTCGGTGAAGTCGCGATGTACAGCTTCGTCGTGCTTCTCATTTCAGGAACCTTCCTGACTTTCTTCTTCCAGCCCTCAATGGTCGAGGTAGTTTACGACGGCGCATATGGTCCGCTAAAGGGCGCTGAGATGTCAATCGCCTACGCTTCGTCTCTCGACATATCATTCGAGGTGCGTGGCGGTTTGCTAATGCG
>CAZSRJ010000165.1:0-2638 GCA_964609235.1 uncultured Rhodoluna sp. | reverse complement strand
CCGATGTGAACGGTGGCACCCAAGTCTCTGAGTGCAGCCACGTTGCCAGTGTCACGAAGATCACTTCCGGTAACTTTGTGCCCCATGCCAAGAAACATTTTGGCGATACCGCTCATTCCAGATCCACCGATGCCGATGAAGTGAATAGCGCCGAAATCTTTTGGCACCGGTTGAGTGAAGTCTGGCTTAATCATGAGTTCTCTCCAAGACTAGACCGCTCGATTTGATTCATGCGGAAACCACACCCTTGATGAGCTTTAGCAGTTGCGTGGTGCCATCCAGGTTTCCGCATTTTCTGGCCGCGACCGACATGGTCTCTAATTTCTTGGAGTTTGACATCAGTGGCACCACCTGATCTGACACGAAATCGCGACTGAAGTCTCGGTCGGCAAGAGTTATGGCTCCGCCGGCGTTAACAACCTCTGCGATGTTTTTTGCCTGTTCGCCGTTACCCACTGCATAGGGAATGTATAGGGCTGGAAGCGCAAGAGCCGTGAACTCTGAGACCGTCGAAGCTCCCGCGCGAGAAACTGCGAAGTTCGCAGCGAGAATCGCCAGATCCATTCGGTCGCAGTAAGCGAGTCTCACGTAACCCTTTTCTTTTAGCTCGGCTAGATCAGATCCTCCCCCGACAATGTGCAGAACCTGAATTCCTGCCGCCTCGAGCACGTGAATAGACGACTCGACAACCTCATTGATGTGCTTGGCACCGAGCGAACCGCCGGTGACCAAAAGGGTGGGAGCATCGGCAGCTAACCCGAAGTGCTTGCGCGCGGCCGCACGGCTGCCCGAAGTGGCGGCTTCAATAATCTCGCTACGAAGTGGCATGCCAACGTGAACCGAATTCTTGAGTGGCGTGTTCTTGAATGCAACCGCAATAACCTTGGCGACTCCGGCACCTAGACGATTGGCCAGCCCTGGTAGTGCGTTGGCTTCGTGAATCACAAGTGGAATTCTTTCGAGAGCGGCGGCCAGGTAAGCCGGCGCGCTCGCATAGCCACCGAAACCAACTACCGCATCGATTTTTCTATCACGCAAGATTCGGCGGCAAGTCGTTACTGCCTTGGCAAATCTTGGCAGAAACGAGAACGCGTAAGCATTTGGGCGGCGCGGAAAAGGCAGCTTGGCAATTGTCAGCAGCTCATAGCCACGTTCTTTTACAAGGCGTGATTCAAGCCCCTCCGCTGTGCCGAGAGCGATAACCTCGGCCGATGAATCGTCAAGCCGAATTGCGTCTGCAACAGCCAGAAGAGGATTCACGTGTCCAGCGGTTCCGCCACCGGTGAGTAGATAGCGCATTAGCGTGTGACTCTAGCCCTGCTAGTTTGACGCGCAGTGGCAACTGGCGTGGCCTGCGAATTTCTTCGTTCGATGCCGAGGGCAATTCCCAAAGTTGTCAAAGTTATAAGTAGCGAGGTTCCACCGGCCGAGATGAGCGGAAGAGGTACTCCGAGCACTGGAAGGAAGTTCAAGACCACGCCAATGTTCACAAACGCCTGAATGGTTATCCATGACACGATGCCGAGCAATACATAGCGTTCGAAAAGTCGATCGGTTCGATTGAGGATTCGAATGAGTGACATCGCGAGCAGCACGAACAAAATGATCAACATCGAAGCGCCGACAAGCCCCCACTCTTCGCCAACCACCGAAAAGATGTAGTCGTTGTCGACCATTGGAATCCAGTTCCACTTCATCTTTGAATCACCGAGGCCGGTGCCACCGACACCTCCGGCAGCAAGGGCCCAGATGCCGTGTTTAGCCTGCCAAGTCGCTCCCGCAACATCGACAGCGTCGGGGTTTAGCCAAGCCGCGATGCGAACGCGACGCGAGCCAAAGCTTGAAAAGGCCAATGCTGCAGCGCCGGCACCGAGAAATACCCAGAGCGCGATCTTGCTTGGCATGCCTGCCAGAACCAACATGACGAGAGAAAAACCAAACATCACCAACGCGGTACCGAGGTCGGAACCTCCCAAAACAAGTGCGGTCGAGCCTCCCGCGGCAATCAAAGGAGCGAGCCACCCGTACCTGAGACTGTCGAGATACTCGCGGCGGCTCACCAACATGCCAGAAATCACAAGCAGTAGTCCGAGTTTAAGAAACTCGCTCGGCTGAAAAGAGAGTTCACCTATGCGAATCCAGTTTTTGTTTCCGTAGACCTCGGTTCCCACCGCCAGAACAACTACTTGCAAGGCGACCATTGTCAAAAAGAACCAAGGGGCGACTTTCTCGATGAAGGCAATTGGCAGTCGTGACATGACTCCTAGCGAAACAAAACCAATAACAGCCCAGATCAACTGGCGGGTGAATACCGTCAACGGTCCGTCACCGTTTCCGAGTGATGTTACATACGATGCGCTTAGCACCATCACCAAACCGAAGATGACCAGGAGGAACGTTATGCCAAGGAGATTGTTGAAATCTCGAGACTGGCCGCGAAAAGTCGCCGTGAACCAGTTTGCGGCGAAACCAATTACCTTCTGCATGGCTTGCGCACCCGTTGCGCCTTTACGCACTGCACGAACTCTAGCCATCTAGCTCACCTACCGCTTTCGAAAATTGGTTTCCTCTGTCTGCATAATCCTTGAACTGGTCCATCGAAGCGGCTGCGGGTGCGAGCAAGACAACATCGCCCTCT
>CAZSRJ010000164.1:2150-2640 GCA_964609235.1 uncultured Rhodoluna sp. | reverse complement strand
TGCAACGTAAAGCTCGTCGTGCGATTTTGCTGCTAGTGACCGAATCTCACCCAGAATTGTTCGAATGTGTTTCATAGCCTCTGACACGTCACCAGTGCCAGCTTCGCCCTTTGAGCGAACCATGGCCGCTCCCTCAGTGATGCGACGAAGCGCTTCACCCAGGTTTGTCGCTCCACAGACAAACGGAGTTGTGAACTTGGTCTTGTCGATGTGGTTCACGTAGTCGGCCGGCGACAAAACTTCTGACTCATCGATGTAGTCGACACCTAGCGACTGCAGAATCTGAGCCTCGACAAAGTGCCCAATGCGCGCCTTGGCCATAACCGGGATCGAAACTGCGTTGATGATGCCATCGATCATGTCTGGGTCGCTCATTCGGGCGACACCACCCTGAGCACGGATGTCGGCCGGAACACGCTCTAGAGCCATAACCGCCACTGCACCTGCGTCTTCGGCAATCTTTGCCTGCTCAGGCGTGACCACATCCATG
>CAZSRJ010000164.1:0-2140 GCA_964609235.1 uncultured Rhodoluna sp. | reverse complement strand
CTACCGGTGTTTGAAATTGGCTCATTCATGCTTTTATCCTAAACCTTCTCAACCGCGCCAGAAGGCTACAAGTGCTGCCAGGCAGTAGCAAGCTCATCGCGAACCTCACCGAGAAGACGCGGAATCGCCTTGGTCTCGGCAATTATCGGAAAGAAGTTTGAGTCATTTCGCCAGCGCGGCACAATGTGCTGGTGCAGATGCCCGGCGATACCGGCACCCGCGACCTCACCTTGATTCATTCCGATGTTGAAGCCATGGCTGCGACTCACGCTGCCAAGAACTCTCATGGCCTGTTGGGTAAGCAAACCAATTTCGCTTACCTCTTCTGCCGTTGCCTGATCGTAGGTTGCGATGTGGCGGTACGGGCACACCAACAGATGCCCCGAGTTATAGGGAAACAGATTCAAGATGACGTATGCGTGTTTGCCGCGATAGACAATTAGCGACTCTTCGTCTGAGTTTGAGATGGCCAAGCAAAAAGGACACTCAGATTCCGAAGGCTGCTGGCCATCCTTGATGTAGACGAGCCTGTGCGGGGTCCAAAGGTGCTGGAAAGAGTTGGGAACTCCCGGAAGCTCATGTGAGTTCTGCAAACTACACCTGCGATTTATTGGCTATCGATGCCAGAATGCGCTTGATTGCTTCCTCAACCGGAATTCCGTTCTCCTGCGACCCATCTCTGAATCTGAAGCTCACCGCGCCAGAGTCTCGGTCTTGACCACCAGCGATCAACATGAAAGGAACTTTAGCCTTGGTGTGATTCAAGATCTTCTTCTGCATGCGGTCGTCACCACGGTCAATCTCGACTCTGACGCCGTGTGACTTTAACTTGTCTGCAATTTCATCTAGGTATTCGACGAATTCGTTGGCAACGGGAATGCCAACAACTTGTACTGGGGCAAGCCAAGGTGGAAAGTGTCCCGCGTAGTGTTCGGTGAGAACTCCGAAGAATCTCTCGATTGAACCGAACAGCGCACGGTGAATCATGATTGGGCGCTGGCGGGTGCCGTCTGCTGCCGTGTATTCGAGATCGAATCTTTGCGGAAGCGTGAAATCTAGTTGGATAGTCGACATCTGCCAGGTTCTGCCGATTGCATCACGAGCCTGAACAGAGATTTTCGGACCATAGAACGCCGCTCCACCCGGGTCTTGAATGAGCTCCAATCCAGATTTCTTAGCAACGCTTTCGAGGGTTGAAGTTGCCAACTGCCAGATCGCGTCATCGCCCACGAACTTAGGGTTGCCATCCTCTTTTGTTGAAAGTTCAAGATAGAAGTCGTTGAGGCCATAGTCACGAAGCAGACCGAGAACGAAATCAAGCACGTTTTCGAGCTCAGACTCTAGATTCTCTGGTGTCACGAAGAGGTGAGCATCGTCTTGAGTCATTCCCCTTACACGAGTTAGGCCGTGCAGGGTGCCGCTCTTTTCGTAGCGATAGACCGAGCCAAACTCAAACAAGCGCATTGGCAAGTCGCGGTAACTTCTGCCCTGTGACTTGAAAATCAGAATGTGGAATGGGCAGTTCATGGGTTTCAGGTAGTAATCCTGCCCTTGTTTACGAACAACTCCTTCGGCGTCAACCTCTTCGTCGAGCTTCATGGGAGGAAACATGCCGTCTGCGTACCACTGCAAGTGGCCCGAGGTCTCAAAAAGGTTTGACTTCGTTATGTGCGGCGAATAGACAAACTCGTAGCCCGATTGCTCGTGCCTCTGTCGCGAGTAGTCCTCCATGACTTTTCTCATGGCTCCACCCTTCGGATGGAAAACTGCGAGACCCGAACCGATCTCGTCAGGAAAAGAGAATAGGTCGAGCTCTTGACCGAGTCTTCTGTGATCGCGTTTTGCCGCTTCTTCGAGACGCTCCTGATGTGCCCTGAGGTCATCCTTTGATGACCACGCTGTTCCGTAAATTCTCTGCAGCTGCTTGTTCTTCTCGTTGCCGCGCCATTATGCCGCAGCAACGCGAGTTAGGGCAAATGCCTGGCCGACCATTCGCGTGTTCGGAAGGTGCGGTCCGCGACAGAGGTCACTCCAAACGATTGTTCCAGTGCTCGGGTCAACGTTGTCGTAGATCGAAAGCTCGCCGGTGCTTACCTCTGCGGAGGCATCACCGAGATCTGCACCCTTAAGACCAATTAGC
>CAZSRJ010000163.1:0-2657 GCA_964609235.1 uncultured Rhodoluna sp. | reverse complement strand
CTAACCTACGTAATCAACAGCTGCGCACCATCGCAAGGCCCGAAGCTCAACTACTCACCGCTTTCAGCAGCCTTGAAGAAGAAGGCTCTCGAGCTAGTAGCAAAAGTAAAGTAATAGTCTGAGACGAAACTCTTGGGGTGCCGGTTAGCCGGCGCCCCAAGGGTTTTTCACCGAAAGGAAGAGCAGTTGAAGCGATCGCTTGGCGCAATTGGTTTGGTTCTAATTGGCAGCCTCACCCTAACCGCGTGTGATCCGCCAATGCCTCCAGAGGTGCTCGCTTCACTTGCCGAGCAGACCTATACCTGCGTCGAGGGTGATACTCAAGTGCACGCAATCGAAACCGTTGCAAGCGTGGCGGGCGATTGGCAAATGTCGGTTGAAGGCAACTGCCCTGGCATGACGATTACTCCGACAACTGAACTGACCGAGGCGGCCGAGCTTCAAATTTTTCGAGCCGACTCTTCAGCCACAGGAAACTCATACAGTGAAGTTCCTTTCGCCCTTGACGCCGTCGTGCTTGCTGTTTCGCTCACCGACATCACCAACGTAAACCTCTCGGCCGAAGCAATTGGCAAAATCTGGTCTGGTGAAATCACCAACTGGAGCGATGCCGAGCTGGCCAAGTTGAACCCAAACTTCGATCTACCCGATGTTGACATCTCTTTTGGTGTTGACAGCGAAGTAGGCGACACCAAATCATTTCTTGACTGGATGGCAAGACTTGCCGGAAAAGAGATTTCTCTAGAGGGTGGTTCGGGTAACCTCGAAGACTTTGCCGAGGGCAGTATCGTGCTCACAAAGTATTCAAAGGCAACCGAATTATTCGTAACGATGGCGGGAATAGTCACCGAAGAAGGTGGTGACGGTGTAATTCCAACAATGGAAACAGTGCTGACCGGTGCAACCATGTTTAAGACCAAGACCGACAACGGCAAAGTAATTCTCTCGTTTGATCCGAAGGCCAAGGCAATTGCTCCAGAGGGAATCGCGATCGCCCCTATGCCGTATCACGCCGTCACCTTGATCACACTCGCGCTTGTCGGAGAAGATTCTCTGAAGACCAGGGCGGCGGCGCGTTACCTGTTGAGGCAAGACAGCCAGGGCTCACTCGGGTTATCTTCGGTAATTGCCCTGCCTGAAATGCTTCGAGCGATCTCGCTGACCACGGTGTCTGTCGGTTTACCGCAGCCAACACTTGCACCTCAGTAGCGACTCAGCTCTGGCTTAGAGTTGAAGCGTGAACCCAACCAAAAACCGTGGAGTCGGTGCACTGCTTATAGCCGTGTATGCAGTTTTCGCGGTCTCGGCAACCGCGCGGGCTAGCTTTCAGTTGCTCACCAAGTTCGATGAAGCACCTCTTGCTTACACTCTTTCGGCTCTGGCCGCGGTTGTCTACATTGTTGCAACGATTGCCCTGGCCAGAAGCGATGACAGGTCGAAGGCTGTTGCTCGAGGGGCTGTGAAATTCGAACTCGCTGGTGTTCTGGTGGTCGGTAGCCTCAGTTTGATTTGGCCTGCGGCATTTGAACACCCGTCGGTTTGGTCGTGGTTTGGTTTGAATTACGCCTGCCTGCCTTTGGTGCTTCCTATCTTTGGGTTGCTGTGGCTAAACCGTCGGGCTGCGACAAATTAGAATTCAAGTCATGTTGCATTTCAAATCGCTTGCCGAGGTTCCAAAAGAGTTTTCGGCCAGCGCAATCACAATCGGCAAGTTTGATGCGCTGCATCTTGGGCACCAGCATCTGCTCTCAGAACTCAAGTCTGTTGCAGGTGAGAAAAGACTAACCTCGGTAGTGGTCACCTTCGATCGCCACCCCCTAAATGTCTTGCATCCCGGAAGCGCACCGCAATCGATTGTCGGTCAAGAGCAAAAAGTAGCGCACATGCAAGCTTTCGGTGTCGACGCACTAGTGACTCTCGAATTTGATGATCTGCTGGCAAAGCTCTCACCAGAAGAATTTGTTAGAACTGTTTTGGTTGAACGCCTTCACGCCAAGTTCGTCGTCGTCGGGCACGGATTTCGCTTCGGCGCAAACGGTGAGGGAGACTGCAGCTTGCTCGCTGAGCTCGCTCAGAAGTATGGTTTCGAATTCAGAGAGCTAGAGAAGCTTGAAGTCGATGGCGCTGTGGTTTCGGCTACGGGCGTGCGGCAGTTGCTCGATCGCGGTGATGTGGTTGGTGCCGCGAAGCTTTTAGGTCGTCCGCACGTCACCACAGGCGAAGTCGAGCACGGTCTCAAGATTGGCCGCACAATCGGCTTTCCAACGGCAAACATCTCGCGCGACTGCGAAGGCTACCTGCCGCTCGATGGCGTTTATGCCGGTTGGATGCACGTTGACGGCGAAAAGTTGCCAACCGCTATCTCGATTGGCATCAATGAAACATTCCAGGCGGTTCCTAGATTGGCCGAGGCTTTCGTGCTCGACCGCACCGACCTAGACCTCTACGGCAAGACAGTAGACCTCGAGTATGTGGGTTTCGTGCGACCTGCGGCCAAATTCAACGGGGTAGAAGACCTGGTCGAGGCGATCGAGCGCGATATCGCCAAAGTTAGAGACCTTCTTGGCATTGGGGCTGGCAACTAGCCAAATCTTGGTCTAGAGTAGTGAGGTTGCCGTGTATCGGCCGCGGATAAAGAGAGCCAAAACATCCAGTTT
>CAZSRJ010000162.1:122-2658 GCA_964609235.1 uncultured Rhodoluna sp. | reverse complement strand
TCGAGCCTGAAGTCGAGCCTGAAGTTGCGGTGGCCGTTGAGCCAGAGCCAGAGCCAAAGCCCGCGGTTGCTCCGACCGCAGAAGTTGAGCTCGAGCAGGTTGAACTGCCGAAACGAAGTTTCGCCAAGGGTATAAAGGCGCTTTTTACCCGCATCAAGTTTGATCTCGAGAACCTAGACGAACTCGAAGACACGTTGATTCAGTCAGACTTTGGCGTTGATGCTTCTGCCCAAATCGTTGAGACGGTGAAGCAGCGCGCCAAGAAGCAGGGCGCGAAGACCGAAGCCGATCTCAAAGAAATTCTGGTTGATGTAATTACAGAAGCTCTCGAGCGCGAAGATAAGCAGCTCAACCTCGCAGACGGAAAACTGCCATACGTGATTCTTGTTGTCGGCGTAAATGGCGTGGGCAAAACCACAACAATTGGCAAGCTCGCAAACTGGCTCAACGAGGGGCAGTGGAGAGTTGTGATTGGCGCGGCCGATACATTTCGCGCTGCCGCTGTTGAACAAATTGCAACTTGGGCAGAGCGCGCGAACGCGCAATTGATTCGCCCAGAGAGCGAAGGGCAAGACCCGGCGAGCGTTGCATTCAAGACTGTCGAACTTGCGCTTAAGAATGACGCGGATGTTGCAATCATCGACACTGCAGGTAGATTGCAAAACAAAAAAGATTTGATGGCAGAGCTAGACAAAATCAGACGAGTCGTAGAGAAGCAGGCGCAGATCAGCGAGACATTGCTTGTGCTAGATGCAACCACCGGCCAGAACGGGCTAGTTCAGGCGACGGCTTTCGCCGAAGTCGCCAACGTAACCGGAATCGTGTTGACCAAGCTTGACGGCACAGCAAAGGGTGGAATTGTCTACTCAATTCAGCGCGAATTAGGCATCCCGGTTAAATTAGTAGGTGTTGGCGAAGGCATCGCCGACTTTGCGTTCTTTGATGCGCGTGAGTTTGCAAAGGGGTTGGTTGGCTAATGTTTGGAAATCTTTCAGAGCGCCTAGTCGAGACCTTTAAGAACCTGCGCACTAAAGGCAAGCTAAGCCCTGCCGACATCGACGCAACCCTGCGCGAAATACGTCGTGCACTGCTCGAAGCCGACGTAGCCCTTGAGGTTGTCAAGGCGTTCACCGGCTCGGTGCGCGAGCGCGCTATGGGCGACGAGGTCTCAAAGGCGCTGAACCCGGCACAGCAGGTGGTTCAGATCGTCAACGAAGAACTGGTCAAGATTTTGGGTGGCGACCAGCGCAAACTCGAGTTCTCAAAGAAGCCACCGACCGTGATTATGCTTGCCGGTCTGTAGGGTTCGGGTAAGACCACCCTCGCCGGAAAACTCGCCAAATGGCTCAAAGACCAGAACCAGACTCCACTTCTTGTTGCTGCCGACTTGCAACGACCGAATGCCGTGAATCAGCTGCAGGTTGTTGGTGAGCGTGCCGGCGTAGACGTTTTCGCTCCAGAGCCTGGCAACGGCAAGGGCGACCCGGTAAAGGTTTCTAAAGACGCAATCAAGCACGCCGAAAAGAAGCAGTACAGCGTTGTGATTGTTGACACCGCTGGCCGTCTCGGAATCGACGAAGAGTTGATGAAGCAGGCACGCGATATTCGCAAGGCGACAGAGCCCGACGAAGTGCTATTTGTTATCGACTCGATGATTGGTCAAGATGCCGTCAACGTTGCCAAAGCGTTCGAGGATGGCGTTGGCATCACAGGTGTCGTGCTCACCAAACTTGACGGCGATGCTCGCGGTGGTGCCGCACTTTCTGTTGCCTCGGTCACCGGCAAGCCAATCATGTTCTCGTCGACGGGTGAAGGTCTCGATGCGTTCGAGCCGTTTTATCCGGATCGCATGGCGAGTCGAATTCTCGACATGGGTGACGTGCTCACGCTCATCGAGCAAACCCAGAAAGCCTTCGACGAAGTTGAAGCACAGAAGATGGCCGACAAGCTGGCCAGCGAGACCTTCACTCTCGAAGACTTTTTAGATCAGATGCAGCAGCTGCGCAAAATGGGGTCGCTCAAGAGCATGCTCGCAATGATGCCGGGGGCAAACCAGATGAAGGCTCAGCTCGACAATTTTGATGAGAGTGAGATTGATCGCACCGAGGCAATCATTCGGTCGATGACACCAACCGAACGCCGTCAGCCGAAGGTGCTCAACGGATCTCGTCGACTTCGAATCGCAAACGGCTCGGGAACCTCGGTGACCGAGGTCAATTCGCTTGTGAACCGCTTCGAGCAGGCCGCCAAGATGATGAAGACCGTCGCCAAGGGCGGCATGCCTCAGATGCCGGGCATGCCGGGCATGCCTGGAATGGGTGGTGGCTTTATTGGCGGTAAATCAAAGAAGAAAGAAAAGGGCAAGGGCGGCTCAAAGTCGGGCAACCCAGCCAAGCGAGCAGCCGAAGAGGCCGCGAGGCGCTCTGGCGAGAAGCCAAATCAGGGCGGTTCTGGCTCGGCCTTCGGCATCAACTAGCCGCCAGCACCAAATTGGTTGGCACTATTTCGGGTTTTCTGGCAGAATAGAGCGGTTGTC
>CAZSRJ010000162.1:0-112 GCA_964609235.1 uncultured Rhodoluna sp. | reverse complement strand
CGGAAAAAAGCGCTCACCGCACTACCGCATCGTTGTAGCAGACTCGCGCACTCACCGCGACGGTCGTGTAATCGAAGAGATCGGTCGTTACATTCCGACCGAGAACCCTTCA
>CAZSRJ010000161.1:0-2673 GCA_964609235.1 uncultured Rhodoluna sp. | reverse complement strand
CTTGACCCAATTGCCGCTTCGAGAATCGACCCCGAGAATTCGCGCCGAGTTGTTCGCGCACTCGAGATACTTCTGCTCACCGGAGAGCCGTTCAGCGCAGCTTTGCCAGATGAAACCGAATCTTGGCAACCGGTGCTTGAAATCGGCCTCAACTCAGAGCGAGCGCATCTCGTCGATCGATTGGCGAAGCGAGTCGAAGATATGTGGAGTCGGGGTCTCGTCGCCGAAGCCGAGTCGCTAATTGCGGCGGGCATCCGTGAAGGCAAAACCTCGTCTCGAGCCATTGGTTACGCGCAAGCGTTGGCTCAACTCGACGGGTTGATTTCTGAGCAAGAGGCAATTGCTCAAACAACCCAGCTGACCCAGCGCTACGCGCGCCGCCAGATGTCTTGGTTCAGGCGAGACGAGAGAATCAATTGGTTCGACTACCAGCAGCCAGATTTGATGGCGGCGGTTAGCCAATTGATAATCGAACGCGCCCCGCATCTGTTCGGCGAATAGGCTTGTGCCATGGGCAGGCTAATCGACTTCACCAAAGGGCATGGAACGGGCAACGACTTCGTGCTGGTGCTCGACCCAGAAGGCACGCTGCAACTTAGCCCCAAAGAGATTGCCCGAATCTGCGACCGCCACTTTGGCGTAGGCGCTGACGGCTTTATCCGTGTGGTTCAAACCAAGCACAGCCCCGAGGTCGCCCACCTGCTGAATGAAGCGCCCGAAGCGGTTTGGTTCATGGATTACCACAACGCCGACGGGTCTTCGGCCGAGATGTGTGGCAACGGCGCGCGTGTCTTTGCACGCTACCTCACCGAGAAGAACCTGGTGAGCCTCGAAGACTCGCAGACACTCTCGATCGCAACCCGCGCTGGCGTAAAAGATTTGCAGCGCAACCTGGCTGGTTTTGCGGTTGACATGGGCAGATGGAAACTCGGCGCAGACGACACGTTGGTTCGCGCTGGTCACCTTGATGTTCCAAGACCCGGCCAGTTAATTGGCGTGGGCAACCCACACGTCGTTGTGGCACTTGCCGACATAGACGAATTGAAAGCGCTAAACCTGCACGATGCACCGACGCTTGATCCGCAGCCAGAGGCCGGTGCGAATGTCGAATTTGTTGTGCCAGAAGAACCGATGGTAAAAAACGGAGTTGGCTACATTTCAATGCGTGTCTTTGAGCGCGGGGTAGGCGAGACGCTCTCTTGTGGAACCGGTATTTGTGCTGCGGCTCTGGCGACTCGACACTGGGCTGGGGCGGGCGCACCAAACACCTGGCAGGTCACGGTGCCAGGTGGAACTCTAGGCGTTCGAATGTTTGCAACAGAAGATGGCGAACACGTTGGGCTAAGCGGTGCCGCCGTGCTGAGCTTCGAAGGTCAAATCGACCTCGACACGCTTTGATTCGCCGGCAGCTAGCTCTAGACTCGCGCGCTGCGAATTATTCGAAAGCCCTTGGCGGTGTCGATGCGCTCGCTGGCGAGATGCTCAAAAGTTTCCTGCATCCACTTCAGAAGGGTGTCGGCCCCGAGATCTTTCGAGACAACCAGGTAGGCCTCGCACTCGGCATCTAATCGTGGCAGCCATTCCTTGAGCAGCGCGTGCAGGGCATCCTTGCCGATTCTGATTGGCGGGTTCGACCAGATTCCGCTGAAGAGCAAGTCTTGCGGCACTTCGCCTGGCAACACCGCACGGATGTTGTCTAGCCCGAGCTTCTTGGCGTTCATGCGAGTCAATTCGAGTGACCGCTCATTCACGTCAATTGCCCAGACTGTTGCCTCAGGGCAGGTCTTAGCGAGGGTTAGCGCAATTGGCCCCCAGCCGCAGCCGAGGTCGAGCAGGTTGCCGCCGTTAGGCGCTTCGCCAGAGTGGTCAAGCAAAATTGCTGTACCGGTATCCATGTGATCTGGGCTGAAAACAGAACCGGCGGTGAAGAGTTCAACCCGCTCACCGTCGATTGTGGTGATGATTGTTTTGGTTTTGAATTCACCGGCTGGCTGTTCAGAAAAATAGTGTTCGCCCGACATGAACCAAACACTATCCCAAACTATGGTTGAAGCAATGACTGAAAACACCAATTCAAAATCGACCGACCGCGGTGCCGAGGTTATCGAGAGAATTCTGCGGCGCGGTGAACGAGCCGCCGCGCTAGGTGCCGACGATAGTCACGGTCACCAGAGCTTCGATGGCGATCAGCTCGACCTAGAAGAGCGAGCCGCTCTTCGTCGTGTCGCAGGTCTTTCGACAGAACGTCAAGACATTAGCGATGTCGAATACCGACAATTGCGTCTCGAGAAAGTCATTGTGATTGGACTATGGGGTCAGCAGACTCTTCAAGAGGCCGAGAATTCACTTCGCGAGCTTGCAGCACTGGCCGAGACGGCCGGCGCTGAAGTTCTCGACGGACTCCTGCAGCGAAGAACGCATCCGGATATGGCAACTTATCTCGGCAAAGGTAAAGCGCAGGAGTTGAAACTTCTGGTTCAACAGGTTGGTGCAGACACTGTAATTGCAGACACCGAGCTAGCACCGAGCCAGAGGCGTGAACTCGAGAATGTGATCGATGCGAAAGTAATCGATCGCACCGCAGTAATTCTCGACATCTTTGCCCAGCACGCCAAGAGTCGAGAGGGAAAGGCGGTCTCGATGTCTCGGCCGACAATCAGGCGAACGAATTGC
>CAZSRJ010000160.1:0-2722 GCA_964609235.1 uncultured Rhodoluna sp. | reverse complement strand
ACCGTCAACAAATTTCTGACATGGCGCAGCAGGTTCAGCGCGCAAAAGATGCTGTTGCCCGAATGGAAGTCGAACGTCAGCGCTGGGACGACCCGGTTTATGTTCGCTCGCAAGCGCGACAGCGTTTGTATTACGTTTTGCCAGGCGAGGTTTCATACCTGGTCATGGATGCCGGCAGCGTGAACACGTCTGACAAGAGCGGCACTGTTGGCGCGATGCTCGCCGAGCGACGCAACACCGCGGTGATTAGTTCTTCGATTCGCACAACTTCAGAGAACTGGGTTGACGACATCGTTGGCTCAGTTATTCGCGCCGGCATCGAAGAGCCGGTTGTCGAAGAGCCAAAAAACTAATGCCTCTTTCTAACGCCACCGAGCACGACATTCAGGTGGTTAGCGCTCAACTTGGCCGACCTGCCAGAGACATTGTGGCAATCGGTGCGCGCTGCGTTTGTGGCAACCCAACCGTGGTTCAGACCAAGCCGAGGCTGGCCGATGGCACCCCGTTTCCGACCGTCTACTACCTAACTCATCCGGGGGCTACCGCCGCTGTGTCGACGCTCGAGGCGACTGGCCTAATGGTCGAGTTGCAAGACCGCCTCGCGGTCGACGAGGCGCTAGCTGCCGCCTACCAGGCGGCCCACGAGGCATACATCCGTGACCGCGACCTAGTGGCCTCGGCCTGTGGGCTCGAGCCAGTAGACGAGATCGCGGGCATCTCAGCGGGGGGAATGCCAGTGCGAGTGAAATGCCTGCACGCGCTGGTCGGCCACGCGCTCGCGGCCGGCCCAGGGGTCAACCCGATGGGCGATATCGCCCTAGAACTTTGCAGTTGGTCGCCCGACCGCTGCCAGTGCGAACCCTCATGGGGCACCGAATGAAAAACCCGAAAGGCTAAACTAAAGCAATGTCTAAACCACAAATTCTGATTGTCGGCGGCGGTTACGCCGGTTTCTACACAGCCAAAAAACTTGAAAAAATCCTTCGCTCTGGCGAGGCAGACGTCACTCTAGTTGACCCGCTGCCATACATGACCTACCAGCCATTCTTGCCTGAGGTCGTCGCCGGATCAATCGAGCCGCGTCACTCGGTGGTGTCACTTCGTCGTCACCTAACCAAGACCAACATCATCACCGGCAAGGTTGTAAAGGTTAACCACGCCAAGAAGCTTGCGACCATCGAGGTCGTTGGTGCACCAGCATACGAGTGGAAGTATGACCACATCGTCATGACCGCCGGTGCCGTTTCTCGCACATTCCCGATTCCTGGTGTTGCCGATGTTGCTATCGGAATGAAGACCATCGAAGAAGCGATGAACGTGCGAAACCGCATTCACAAAAACTTCGACATCGCAGCCAACTTGCCAAAGGGTCCGGCGCGCGATCGCCTGCTCACCTTCGTAGTTGTCGGTGGCGGCTTTGCCGGCATCGAGACAATCGCCGAAATGCGTTCGCTCGCAACCTACTTGCTGCGTTTCTATCCGGGCATCAAATTCGAGGATGTGCGTTTTCACCTCATTGAGGCCATGGGTCGCATCATGCCTGAGGTTTCGCTCGACACCTCGCTTTGGGTTATCGACAACCTAAAGGCGCGCAACGCAACCGTTCACCTAAACACCCAGCTGCTCAGCGCGGTGGATGGCAAGGTTGACCTCTCAACCGGAGAGTCTTTCGAGTCTGACCTAATCGTCTGGACTGCCGGCGTGAAGGCCAACCCGTTTGTGCCTAACTCAGACCTTCCGCTAGACGACCGCGGCCGCATCTACGCTCAGGCATCACTTCGCGTTGCCGATGGCGACAAGGTTGTCGAAGGCGCCTGGACTGCCGGTGACGTTTCAGCTGTTCCTGACCTTTCGGGCGGCGGCGTTGGTGGCTACTGCGTTCCTAACGCTCAGCACGCTGTTCGCCAAGCCAAGTTGTTGGCCAAGAACATCGCGGCGACCATCCGTGGTGGCGAAGTAAAGAACTACTTCCACAAGAACATGGGAGCGGTTGCCGGTCTTGGTATCGGCGTTGGTGTTTACCAGTGGCGCAAGTTGGCCATCAAGGGCTTCATCGCTTGGGTAATGCACCGCGGCTACCACGGCCTCGCAATGCCGATGTGGGAGCGCAAGATTCGCGTGTTCGCCGGCTGGTTCTGGAACTGGGTGCTTCGCCGCGACATCGCGTCGATCACCGCTTCGCACACCCCACGATTAGCCTTCGAGGCTTCTGCGTCTAGACCTGCTCCGGCAGCGCCTGCGGCGAAGAAGGCCCCGGCAAAGAAAGTTGCCACTAAGCAGGCTCCTGTCGCGAAGAAGGCTCCGGCCAAAAAGGTTGCGACCAATACCGCGCCAAAGCCTGCGGCTAAGAAAGCAGCAGCAAAGGCTCCGGTCAAAAAGGCAGCACCAAAGAAGAAGTGAACAAACTTCGATAAAAGGGTGCCCATGTGGCACCCTTTTTATCTAGCCCCTGTATCCCAATGGCAGAGGAAGACGACTTAAAATCGTTTCAGTGTCGGTTCGAGTCCGACCAGGGGCACACAGTTCATTCCTTTATGACCTGCCTTTGCCCACCTGCATCTTTCAGGTCTAAAACGCTGAGATCCAGATGGGCGTTTTGCTATCAAAATGCTTATGTGACCACAGGTTTTGGTGAGGTCTTCGCTCGAGCTACCGGCCTCTGAAAAGACTGAGTGTTCGCCGAGAGATTGCGCCGAGGCTCTTGCGAAGTCAGCCCTTTCAC
>CAZSRJ010000159.1:0-2737 GCA_964609235.1 uncultured Rhodoluna sp. | reverse complement strand
GCAACGCTGATTGTTGCAACTGCGACAACACCTAAAGAATTGATTCTGGCTTTGAAGTTAACCAGCTTCGGTGCCTTGGCATATGCCTTGCTTCTTGGATACGGTCTATCGACCGTTTCGATTGGCTAGTTCTTGGCGTCTTCGACCGAGTCTTCGCTGTCTGCGTCAGAGTCGGTCTTTTTGTTTTTGGCGCGATAGATTGCCGCTGAAACGGCGTCGCGCTGGTTGCCGAAGAAAATAAGCGATATCGCTAGGGCCAAAACTGCCGCGATTGCCGAGGCAAAAAACGGGTCAAATTGAAGCAGAAGCATGACTGCTAGAAATACCGAAAATGTGCCAATTCTCAGCACCAAATACTTGATCCAGGGGTTCTTCACGGTTCAAGTCTAAGTTTTCGCTGATTAGAGTTAAGCCATGCGTTTTCAACTCTTTGGCCTCATAGTTTTGATCGTTTTTACGGTCTTCGTGACCGTCTTTGCCGCCAGCGCCGATCGCAATTCGGTGCGTGTGCTGCCCAAGTATGTCTGGGTTTTGCTGTGCCTTTTCGTCACCCCGATTGGCGGCTTTCTCTATCTTCTCTTCGGGCGCCCAATCGGCGGCCCCGGTCGTCGCCAGAAGCCGAGACCGGCTGCCCCAGACGACGACCCCCAGTTTTTGCGAGACCTATCTGAGCGCCTTCGCAAAGACGATGAAGGCAAAGAGTGACCCAAGCCCCAGCTCAGGTCTTTGCAGCCAATTTTCTGGCGAACTTGGTTGGCACCCTCGAGGTGCGCCACATCTATCTCGCCCCTGGCTCTAGATCGCAGGCCCTGGCCGTCGCAGCCGAGCAGTTGGCGAGCGCAGGCAAGGTAAAGCTACACGTGCGCATCGACGAGCGTTCGATGGCATTCTCAGCGCTCGGCACGGCCCTCGCAACCCAAACTCCCGAGGTGGTTATCACCACATCTGGCACGGCGGTGGCAAACCTGCATCCCGCGGTTCTCGAGGCGCACCACTCAGGTGTTCCGCTGATTCTGCTTACCGCAGATCGACCAGAAGAACTGCGTGGAGTCGGAGCGAACCAAACCACTGATCAACTAAACATGTTCGGCAATGCGGTATCGGTGGTGTTCGACGTTTCGGCACCCACCGCCGACGTCGACGAGGCTCAGCGTGCACGTGATGCGGTTGTGGCCGTCGCAACTGCGATGAGCGAAGCTGGCGGCCCAAAGCAATTCAACATCGCTTTCAGAGAACCCCTCTCAAGCTCTAGCCCAGATGCTGCGTTAATCGACGCCGCAGCTTTAGAGGTCGAGACCCTCGAGCCCGAGATTGAGTGGGCAGTTCTTGATTCAAAGGTGCCGACCGTTGTAATCGCCGGAGCGGGGGCTGGTGAAGATGCCGTCGAATTGGCTGAGTCTTTTGGTTGGCCGCTATTTGCCGAGCCTTCTTCTGGCGCGAGGTTTGGTTTGAATGCGATTGTCGGCTATCGAAGGCTTTTGCAAAACCAGCACGAACTCGCTCAGCAAATTGGCCGTGTAATTGTTTTTGGTAAACCAACATTGAGTCGTCAAGTTACAGCTTTGTTTTTCGACGAGAAAATCGAAACCGTAGTTGTGCGAAGTAAAACACACGGACTTTTTGATGTTGCCAGACGAGCTGCGAGATTTGTAGACGAGATTACCGTCGACGATGAAGTCGACTTTGAGTGGCTCGCACTCTGGCGTCAGGCAGACCAAGAGAACGAGTTTAACTTCAGCGAAAAACTTGATCGCGCAAACTTGGTTCGCGAGCTCTATCTGGCTTCAGATCAAAACGATTGCATTGTTCTCGGCGCCAGCAGACTTATTCGCGAAGCAGACTCTGTAGCGCCGGCAAAACCGATTGCGGTTTTCTCTAATCGTGGATTGGCTGGCATTGACGGAACAATTGCGACCGCAACCGGAATTGCGATTGCGAATCACGATTTCTTTAGAGACCACGGTGTTGAGTCGGTTGGCATGACTCGTGCTCTTATGGGTGACCTAACGGCCCTGCACGACGCGGGCTCTCTCGCTTTCGATCAGCCAGATGCCGACCTGAACCTGCAAGTTATCGTGGGCAACGACGGCGGGGGAACCATTTTTGAGACCCTAGAGATTGCATCGACAATTGATGACCAGGCATTTGACCGGCTGTTCAGAACCCGCCAAAATGTCGACTTCTGGCACCTGGCCGAGGCTTATGGCTGGCAATACATCAGGGTCGAGCGCCTTGAGCAGCTGGCCCCTGCGCTGCAAACCAGAGGGCGAGTGCTTATCGAGGTCTTGCTCTACTAGCAGTTTCTAAGCGAGAGCTTCGCGAATCGGCTTGAACTTCAAGTCGGTCTCTTCTAATTCTGCGAGCGGTTCAGATTCGGCAACAATTCCGCAGCCTGCGTATGCGGTTATTTGATTGTCTTGCAGCAGAGCACCGCGCAGCGCAATCGCCCATTCGCCGTCGCCGTCTGCGCCAATCCAGCCAACCGGCCCGGCATACCTGCCGCGATCGAATGGTTCGAGTTCGGCAATTAGTTTCTGGGCGTGCTCTGTCGGTGTTCCGGCAACCGCCGCGGTTGGGTGCAGAACTGCCGCCAAGTCGAGCGCCGAGGCGTCATCTTTTAGAACCGCGTGAACATCGCTCGCGAGATGCCAAAGATTCGGCAATTGCAAACTGAATGGTTCACTATCTGCATCAACCTGACTGCAAAACTTTTCAAGCTCGTCGACGAGTGACTGCA
>CAZSRJ010000158.1:0-2754 GCA_964609235.1 uncultured Rhodoluna sp. | reverse complement strand
GCCAACACCCACCGGGCCACCAACCTTGTGGGCCGAAATGCTAAGCGCCGATAGGCCTGAGTTCTTGAAGTCGATAGGCACGTGCCCGAAGGCTGCAATCGCGTCGCTGTGAACCGGAATGCCGTGCTTTGCCGCGAGCGCGGTGACGGACTTGATGTCGTTGATCACACCGACTTCATTGTTGGCCCACATCATCGAAATCAGCGCAACCTCTGCACCTCGCTCAGCCAAGAAGTTTTCGAGCGCAGCTAGGTCAATCACTCCCTCGTCGCTCACGCCTATCCATGCGATTTCTGCGCCCTCGTGAGCTTCGAGCCATTCGATTGGGTCGATTACGGCGTGGTGTTCCATGTAGGTAGAAACGATTACGTTGCGAGTCGGGTTCTCTGCGCGACGCTTCCAGAACAGCCCTTTGATGGCTAGGTTGTCGCTCTCTGTGCCACCAGCGGTGAAAATCACCTCGCTGCGATCACAACCAACCGCGAGCGCGATTTGCTCACGCGCGTCTTCGAGCATCATGCGGCTGCCCTGCCCTAGAGAGTGGGTTGAGCTCGGGTTTCCAACGGTTTGCAGCGCTTCTGTGAAAGTTGCGAGCACCTCGGCACTAATCGGCACGGATGCCGCGTAATCGAGGTAAATAGCCATGTGGCTAGCCTAGGCTTTTGGCTATGTCTTTCGCAGTGCCGGGCACCAAACTTGGCGTAACTTTCGCCAATGAACTTGGAACCATCAGGGTTTACTCGGCTAACGCAACTTATCTAGCAATTGTGATTCTCGACGACGAGAACCCGCGTGAGATTAGGCGTGAAATTGAGCTACTCAGAGGCGAAAACGACATCTGGTCGGCCACCTCTGCAGCGCTGAAGCCCGGCATGAAGTATGCCCTCAGGGCAGACGGGCCTCAAGGGCCGCGACACGACTTCAACCGTGACCTGCTGCTAATTGACCCATACGCCAAGGGAATAGTGCGCGAATCCCCGCGCGAGTACTACTGCGTGGCCGTTGATGACAGTTTTGACTGGCAGGGCGTAACCAAGCCAGAAGTGCCACTCGACCGGGTTGTTATCTACGAGGCCCACGCTCGCGGTTTGACCCGCGGCAACACCGACCTGCCCGATGACATCCGTGGCACCTACGCAGCACTGGCCCACGAAAGCACGATTGCGCACCTGAAGAAAATCGGCGTTACCTCTATAGAGCTGCTGCCGATACACCAGATCATCTCTGAGTCGCACCTGTTAAACATGGGCCTCTTCAACTACTGGGGTTATAACTCGATCAACTTCTTTACCCCGCACCACCGCTATGCCAGCCAGAGCGCAATCGAAGCCGGGCCGCAGGCAATCTTGAACGAGGTGAAAACCGCGATTCGTGAACTGCACCGCAACGGCATCGAGGTTCTTCTTGACGTTGTCTATAACCACACCGCCGAGGGTGGCCCGCGAGGACTGACTTTCAGTTATCGCGGAATCGACGCCAGCAGCTACTACCGGCAAGACGACCTCGGCAACTATCACGACACCACCGGCTGCGGAAACTCGCTCGACTTTTCGAACCCGCACGTTGTTAACCTCGTAATCGATTCGCTTCGCTACTGGACAAACGAGATGCAGATTGACGGCTTCAGATTTGACCTTGCTACTACCCTGGCTCGCGATGAGAACAACGCATTCGACCCGCATCACCCGTTGCTGAAGAGAATTGTGAACGAACCCGATTTCGCAAAATCAAAAATGATTGTCGAACCCTGGGATGTCGGCCTCGGCGGGTGGCAAACCGGAGGGTTTCCTGATCGCTTCAGCGAATGGAACGACCGCTACCGCGACAGTGTTCGTCGCTTCTGGTTGACCGATATCGCAAACGCACGCAACAGCGGAAACCACGGAAACGGAATTGCCGAACTGGCAACACGCATTTCAGGATCACGCGACATTGTCGATGGCCCGAGCGGCCCTCTTGGCACGGTGAACTTCATCACCGCACACGACGGCTTTACCCTGCACGACCTCGTGAGTTACAACGTTAAGCACAATCAGCAAAATGGCGAGAGCAACCGTGACGGCACAAACAACAACCACTCGTTCAATCACGGCGGCGAGGGCGAACAGGTTGATGCCGAGACACTTGCGCAGCGCAGGCAGGCGATGCGAAACCTAATGGCGACGATGCTTGTCTCGGCCGGCATTCCGATGATTACAGCCGGTGACGAGCGAGCAAAAACACAGCTTGGAAACAACAACGCATACTGCCAAGACAACGTCATGACCTGGGTTAACTGGAATCCAAGCCGGAGTGAACGCGACTTCGAAAAAACCTTCAGCTACCTGACGCAGCTGCGCCGCGAAAATCCGGTACTGCGCCCTCGAAACTACAGCTCGTTCGATGACGCCACCTCAGAACACGACCTGCTCAAGTGGTACAACGCAGCCGGTGAAATTATGTCGACCGATGACTGGCACAACACCGAATGCCGAACCATCAGCCGCTACAGCCTGCACATTGCGGCAAACGGTGAGAAAAACTCAATGCTGTTGGTAATCCACGGTGTTGAGAAAACCACCGAGATCACCTTGCCGGCCGCCGACGGAGTAACCGGTTACGAAATGCTCTGGAATAGTGCCCACGATGTTCCACGGGCTTCAACCCAGATCTATCTGCCAGGCGACACTGTGAATCTGTCGGGCACATCGATGCAGCTTTTCCGCGCCAGCTTTGCCTAACCCGCCACTAACTTGCTAACGGATATGTAAAGCC
>CAZSRJ010000157.1:0-2756 GCA_964609235.1 uncultured Rhodoluna sp. | reverse complement strand
TAGAGCACCTGGTTGTGGTCCAGGGGGCCGCGGGTTCAAGTCCCGTTACTCACCCGCGAACGAAAAAGACCCGAAGATTCGGGTCTTTTTTGCATTCGCGCTTGGGCGAGAAACTTGAGCAGACCGCCAAAAGACTTGGCGTTAGTTTGAACTTCTCGGGAGGAGTTACCCCGCGATTTTTCGATCCTTCGCCCCCATCAACAACCTGTGCCCAACCCAGCCCGCGAGATACCAGGTTGCGCAGAGAAAAACCAAAGTCGCAAGCCATAGCAGCGCGATGACGTCATCGAGCGGGTTTCCGCCCTCCCAATCGGTTCGATACTGCGGTTGACGCAACACAAGCAGCACTGTCACGGTGGCAACGAGGCTGAGAACGAATGACAGGTAAACCTTCTTATCACTCGAGCGCTTGCCGGCTCGCCATGAGTTCCTAGAAACCGCCCAGCCGATTATTGGCAGCGCAAAAATTGCTACGACGATGTTTGAGAGACCGAAGGCTAACAATGCAGCCAAAATGAGTAAAGGGCTAGAGATTGCAATCAGCCAGAATTTCTGCGGCCGTGAGAACCGCTGAAACTTCTCGACTGGTTTCAACTTAATCGACACCGTTGGTGGTCTCACGCAGATCGTCGCTACGCGCCGCTCTCGGCGCTCGCCATCTCAATCAAGAGCTCACGCACGCGAGCCGCGTCGGCCGAACCAGCCATGGCCTTCATTACCGCACCGATGACCTGACCGGCTGCCTGCATGCGCCCCTCGCGAATGGCATCAAGCACATCTGGTTGTGTGGCAAGAGCTGCTTCGATGGCGGCGATTAGCGCGCCATCGTCAGAGACAACTTCAAGACCGCGTGCCGCAACGACTTCAGCAGGCGAACCTTCGCCAGCCAAAACGTATCCGAGAACTTCACGAGCCAAGCGGTCGTTAATCTTGCCGTCTTCGATTAGCTTGGCGAGTTCGGCAACCTGAGCCGGGGTGATGTTTGGAACCGCACCCTCTTCGCTCTCGTTTGCGATGCGAGCAAGCTCACCCATCCACCACTTGCGAGCAGCCTGTGGCTTGGCTCCGGCGGCAACGGTCTCTTCGAGCTGGTCGAGAAGGTCTGCGTTTACTACGTCGCGAAACTCGAGTTCGCTGAATCCCCACTCGCTCGCCAAACGCTTGCGGCGATCTGCTGGCTTCTCAGGAAGTGTCGCGCGCAGTGCCTCAATGAGTTCGCGTGATGGCTGAACCGGAACCAGGTCTGGTTCTGGAAAGTAGCGGTAGTCATCTGCATCGCTCTTTGGTCGACCTGCGCTGGTTGCGCCCTTGTCTTCGTGCCAGTGGCGTGTCTCTTGCACGATGGTTCCACCATTAGCAAGGATGTGCGCCTGGCGCTGAATCTCGTAGCGAACCGCACGCTCGATAGAGCGAAGCGAATTGACGTTCTTGGTTTCGGTGCGGGTGCCCAGTTTCTCAGCGCCCTTCTTTCGAAGCGACACGTTCGCGTCACAGCGCACGTTGCCGCGCTCCATGCGGGCATCGCTTACGCCAAGGCCCTTCACGATTTCGCGAACCGATCGAACATACGCGGCGGCCAACTCAGGCGCTTCACTGCCAGCGCCGAAGATTGGCTTGGTGACGATCTCGACCAGTGGAACACCGGCGCGGTTGTAGTCGACTAGCGAATACTCGGCACCTTGAATGCGGCCGGTTGAGCCACCGATGTGGGTGAGCTTGCCAGCGTCTTCTTCCATAGGGGCGCGCTCGATCAGAACGTTGTGCACTGCTCCAGACGGAACCTCTACTTCGAGCGAGCCTTCGAAAGCAATCGGCTCGTCATACTGCGAGGTCTGAAAGTTCTTGGCGAGATCTGGGTAGAAGTAGTTCTTGCGAGCAAAGCGACCCGTGGGTGCAATCTGGCATCCGAGCGCTAGACCAATCTTGATGCTCGACTCGACCGCGGTCTTGTTTACGGCAGGCAATGCGCCCGGCAACGCAATGCAGATTGGGCAAACGTTTGTGTTTGGCTCATTGCCGAACTCGTTTTTGCAACCGCAAAACATCTTGGTGTTGGTGTTGAGCTCAACGTGAACCTCTAGACCGATTACAACTTCGAACTGCTCGAGCGCCTGCTCGTAGTTCATCAACTCTGCTTTAGCCATGATTAGTTCACCTCTAACTCGGGAGCGAAATCAATCATTCGCTTGCCCCAGATTTCTTCGTGCGCCTTTTCGAGCAACGCGCCTGCCTGGTAAAGACGTGCGTCTTCACGTGCTGGTGCGAGCAACTGAATTCCAACCGGCAGACCGTCTTCTTCGGCCAAGCCGTTCGGCACCGACATTCCAGGGATGCCGGCGAGGTTCGCCGGAATCGTTGCGATGTCGTTGAGGTACATCGCCAACGGGTCGTCGATCTTGTCGCCGAACTTGAACGCTGTGGTCGGTGCGGTTGGAGAAAGCAAGATGTCTGCCTGTTCAAAAGCGGCGTTGAAGTCGCGCTGAATCAAAGTGCGAACCTTGAGCGCGGCCCCGTAGAACTTGTCATACGAACCGCTCGAGAGCGCGTAGGTTCCGAGAATGATTCGACGCTTTACCTCTGGGCCGAAGCCGGCCTCGCGGGTGGCGGCCATTACGCGCTCGATGGTTGCGTTCTCTCCCGGTTCAACGCGCATGCCAAAGCGCACGCTGTCGAACTTGGCGAGGTTTGAAGATGCCTCGGCGGGCAAGATTAGGTAGTAGGCGGCAATCGCATACTCGAAGCTCGGGCAGTCGACC
>CAZSRJ010000156.1:0-2779 GCA_964609235.1 uncultured Rhodoluna sp. | reverse complement strand
GCCCCAATCTTTTCGAGATCTAGTGATTTCAGTGAGCCGATGTCTACACCCTCAGCCGAAAGAGAAAGCTTGCTGCCCTTGAGCACGCAAGCGACTACGAAGATTGTGTCTTTTGAGAACGCCGGGGAGGTGGTTGCCACCTTTATGTTGTGTTTAGCCATGCCAACACTCTAAACCCCTCTCGTAGACTTAGAGACGTGGTTGACCCTAGCGAGTTATATGAGTTGCACAACGATGACTTCGATGTGCCTAGCGGGTTGCACCTCATCGCGGGTTTGACTGGTTTTACAGATGCTGGTTCGACAATCGAGCAGTTCTCGCAGCACATATTCGACAATCTTCAGCACCGCGTTGTTGCCCTGTTCGACAACGATGAACTTCTCGATTACCGCTCGAGACGCCCCGTGATGTATTTCGAAAAAGATCACATCTCGTCATACGAGCCGTCGATGCTAGCCCTCTATCTGGTCACCGACGAGGTCGGGCAGAAGTTTTTGTTCTTGCATGGATACGAGCCTGACTTCAAATGGGAATCGTTCACCCAGGCGGTGTTCGATTTGATCGACATTTTTGACGTTGAAGATTTTGCGTGGGTTCATTCCATTCCTTTTCCAATTCCGCACAGCAGGCCAGTTGGAGTAACCATCTCAGGAAATCGCAAGGACATAATCGAAAAAGTGTCGGAGTGGAAACCTCAAACCCAGGTGCCTGGAAATGTTTTGCACCTTCTCGAGTTTCGATTCGCCGAAGAGGAGTTTCCGACCGCAGGTTTCGTAATGCTTGTGCCTCACTATTTGAGCGACCTGAACTATCCGCAAGCAGCCGTAAAGGCTTTTGAACAAATCTCATCGATCACCGGATTGGTTTTTCCTACCGATAGCCTGCGTGAATCGGCGACCAAGTTCTCGTCCGACTTAGAACGCAAGATTTCAGACAATCCAGAGCTCTCGAAGCTGGTGACAAGTTTGGAGGATGGTTTCTCTTCTGAGGACTCGAACTCTCGCGGCCCAAGAATTAGAACTCCAAAGACCGAAGTGCCAAGCGCCGACGAGATCGCCTCTGAGTTAGAGGACTACCTGAGCCTTAGGCGTAAACAATCTGATGAAGGCCAGATTTGACCCGATTTCGGGCATTTATGGAATAAAAACCGAACTTTCATGGTTCGAAGCAAATAGCAAGAGTAGCCACCATTTGTCAGTCGACGGTGGCATAATTGCAGTGGACCCTGTTTAGTCGTCAAGACTTGACATGGGTCTAAGTTATGCCCGATTCATCCCAGTTTTCAGGCCCAGCCTGCAGGAGGCACCGATGGCAAAGCAGCAAGACAACCCGAAGAAGCGCGGATTTCTTGGCAACCTTGGCCTCGCCCTGTCTCGTGCACCAAAGGTCGAAAAGGTCGCAAAAGAGAGCAAGATCATTCCCAACAGTAAATCGCCTAAACCTGTCGCTAAGGCTTCACCAGCAGCGAAGCCGAAAGCAGCCCCAAAGACCGTAAAGCCGGTCGCTAAGGCAGCCACAAAGCCTGCAGCCAAGCCAACTAGCAAGGCGGCCGCAAAGCCGGGTGCTAAAGCGATAGCGAAGCCTGCAACCAAGACCACCGCCAAAGCCAAGCCAGCACCTAAGGCCGCCGCTGCAAAGAAACCAGGGGCAAAGCCTGCTGCCAAGAGCGTCAAGGTCGTCAAGGCAGCCTCAAAAACATCTCCAAAGCCTGCGCCGAAGACCACGAAACCAGCAGCCAAGCCTGCTTCAAAGACAACCGCGAAAGCAACGCCTAAGGCGAAGTCTGTCTCGAAGCCTGCTGCAAAACCTGCCGCTAAAGCAACCAAGCCGGCCGCCAAAGCGGCAAAGCCTGCTGCTAAGGCTTCGGCTGCAAAGAAGCCTGCGACCAAGACCGCCGCCAAGGCGGTCAAGGCAACAGCTAAACCAGCGGCAAAGCCGGTTTCAAAGACAACAAAGGCTGCAGCTAAGCCGGCAATTGCGGCCGCCAAGTCAAAAGGTCCGGTTAAGCCAGCGAAGCCAGCAAAAGAGGCGAAGGCTGCGAAAGCTCCAAAGGGACTTCTTGGCGATGACGATATTGAAATCGACGACGATGAAGATATAGAAGACCTTCCTATTGAGGTTATTGTCGCCGAGGCCGCAACAGTAGTTGACCTCACTGTTGACGACGAAGTTCACACTGATGACGATGAAGAGCCAAAAGAGGAGCACCCAGAGGGTGTTCTAGTCTTCGACGACAAGCGCGAAGACGACATCCCGGTTCAGACAATCTCAATCACCGGTGCAACCGCAGACCCGGTCAAGGATTACCTGAAGCAAATCGGAAAAGTAGCGCTTCTAAACGCAGAACTCGAGGTCGACCTAGCCAAGAGAATCGAAGCGGGTTTGTTTGCCGAAGAGAAACTTGCGATCAAGTACCACTACATAATCGACAAGCCAGAGACGCTCACCAAAGCCAAGACTCCAGATCTGAAGGATTTGGAATGGGTGGCGAAGGATGGACGTCGCGCTAAGGCTCACTTGCTTGAAGCTAACCTTCGCCTTGTTGTTTCACTCGCAAAACGTTACACCGGTCGAGGAATGCAGTTTCTCGATCTGATTCAAGAGGGTAACCTCGGCCTCATTCGTGCGGTAGAGAAATTCGACTACACAAAGGGCTATAAGTTCTCTACTTATGCAACCTGGTGGATTCGCCAAGCGATCACCCGCGCGATGGCTGACCAGGCACGAACCATTCGTATTCCGGTTCACATGGTTGAGGTAATCAACAAGCTTGCGCGTG
>CAZSRJ010000155.1:0-2779 GCA_964609235.1 uncultured Rhodoluna sp. | reverse complement strand
GCCGGGGTAACCACAGCCGCCGAATTCGCCAGGCTCTCAGCTAGAAGCTCGCAGATTTCGGGTGCGCGACTAGCATCGCTCAAATAGATAAACGGCGCTCTAGGGTCACCACACACGCTTAGCACCTGATCGGCAAGATAAGGCAGGTCATCCAAATAGACGTGGCTTGACCTGTCAACATCAAGCACCCCGTGGTCTGCAGTAACCAGCAGACCAACATCGTGAGGAATCTTGGC
Source organism: uncultured Rhodoluna sp. (assembly GCA_964609235.1). Taxonomy (GTDB): domain Bacteria; phylum Actinomycetota; class Actinomycetes; order Actinomycetales; family Microbacteriaceae; genus Rhodoluna. The sequence continues at coordinate 2,543 of CAZSRJ010000155.1, read as the reverse complement.
CGCCAGCATTTGCAAATCTCGTTCAACGCTCTCGAAAAGTTGAGCCCACTGCGAACTTGCGACACCCGACCTGTGCGCCGCTTTGTCTAGCTCAGGTATGTAGACATAGACCAAACATCCCGGATTTTCTCTGACGAGGCGCAACGCGGTTTCGAATCTGCCTGAAATTTCAGACTCAAAGTGATGTTCGGCGCCGTGCATCGTCGCCCTGGTAAATCCAGAATTTTCATAGGCAGCCAAAGTTACGGCATGCACGGGCACCTGAGATTCTTCGCTCAGTGGCGAAGCTTTGAAGTAATCGAGAATCGAGAAACGATCGAGACCGGTGAGCAGATTCACATTTTCGTTCAGTGATCGGTCGAAGATTGAGTAGCCGAACAATCCGTGGTCGCTCGCTTCGAGCGCGGTGGCGAAACTGGCGATGCTGGATGCGGTTGTGCTTGGAAAACCGCAGTGAGCATAATCTGCGTCTGCCATGCTGCGACGAAAGAATCCTGGTTTTGCATCGAGTAGATTCTCGTAACCAAGTCCGTCAATCATGACAACGATTGAACTGGCTACCTTCGTAAGATTCATGACATTGTCTTCGCCAAGAATTGAGACTTTGGCGCTCAGAAACACATCTTTTAGGTTCAGCGCCCTTGGCGAAATCGCGGGTAGCATCGTTGTCATCAAGACAAAGTCTGCCACAAGCACATCCGAGCGAAGAGTTCATGACTAGCAAAGAGCAACCAGCCGAGAAGATTCTCGACATCGATCTGACGAGAGAGATGCAGGATTCGTTTCTCGAATACAGCTACTCGGTCATTTATGCTCGCGCTCTGCCAGACGCTCGAGATGGCTTGAAGCCGGTGCATCGACGAATCATCTATCAGATGGGTGAGATGGGCTTGCGACCAGACCGCGGTCACGTGAAATCTGCTCGCGTAACGGGCGAAGTGATGGGAAAGCTGCACCCTCATGGCGATGGCGCAATCTATGACGCACTCGTGAGAATGGCGCAGGCGTTTACGCTTAGGGTTCCCCTCATTGACGGTCACGGAAACTTCGGAAGCCTCGACGATGGCCCGGCCGCGGCTCGATACACAGAGGTCAGACTCTCAACCGCTTCACTTCTGATGAATGACGGTCTCGACGAAGACGTTATTGATTTCAAGCCGAACTATGACGCTCAATTGACAGAGCCTGAGGTTCTTCCGGCGGCCTTCCCAAACCTCTTGGTTAACGGCTCTTCTGGAATTGCGGTCGGAATGGCCACAAACATGCCACCGCATAATCTGCGCGAGGTCGTGGCTGCGGCAATTCACCTGCTCAAGAATCCAGAAGCAACTACTAAACAGCTAATGAAATACGTTCCCGGGCCTGATCTTCCAAACGGTGGAATCATCATGGGCCTCGACGGCGTCAAAGATGCCTACGAGTCTGGCAAGGGCTCTTTCAAGACTCGAGCGCGGGTCTCGGTCGAGAGCGTCTCTGCACGAAAGCTTGGCCTGGTAGTGACAGAGCTCCCCTATCTGGTCGGCCCAGAAAAGGTGATTGAGAAGATAAAAGAAGGTGTGAACGCCAAAAAGCTCCTTGGTATCGCAGACGTAATCGATCTGACAGATCGAACCAACGGTCTCAAGCTCGTCATCGAACTCAAAACCGGATTCGACCCTCAAGTTGTTCTTGATTTGCTCTACCGCTTCACGCCGATGGAAGATTCTTTCGGAATCAACAATGTGGCCCTGGTCGACGGACGACCCGCAACTCTTGGGCTAAAGGAGCTGCTGCAGGTTTACTTGACGCATCGACTTTCGGTTATCCGCAGACGCACTGCCAACCGACTTGGCAAACGTGAAGCTCGATTGCATCTGATTGATGGCCTTTTGATCGCGGTCTTGAACATCGACGAAGTTATCCAGGTGATTCGAACCAGCGATGAGGTCGACGAGGCTAGAACCAAGTTGCGAAAGGTCTTCGAACTATCAGAATTGCAGGCCGAGTACATTCTTGAGCTGAGGCTTCGTCGACTAACCAAGTTCTCACAGATCGAACTCGAAAGTGAGAAGGCTCAACTTCAGGCCGAAATAGTTGAACTCAAGCGCATTTTGGCGTCAAAGCAAGCTCTCGACGACGTTGTGATTGCCGAACTTCAAGCCGTTGCCGATAAACACGGTGATGCCAGAAGAACGACGCTTATCTCTGATTATGAAGAGGTGAAACCAATGTCAGTGGCCAAGGTTGCTGGCATGAACGCTCAACTTGTTGATTCACCGAGCATGGTGCGGGTAACCACTAGCGGACTCATCTCCCGAATCGACTCCGACGACGTTGCGGTTGTCATCGGCACCAAACGTAAACGACACGATGCCGTAATGATTCGGGTGAAGACAACAACCAGAAGCGACATCGGTTTCGTAACAAACCTTGGTCGCGTAGTGCGAATTCACGTGGCTGACATACCTGCGATCAGCGACCCCACCGATGTTGCGGGCGGAGCGAAAGCGAGCGAATTCTTGGGTCTGGCTAAGAAAGAACGTCTGTTACACGCGTTCGAACTG
>CAZSRJ010000154.1:0-2781 GCA_964609235.1 uncultured Rhodoluna sp. | reverse complement strand
GAGCAATGCCCGCCCATCTTCGGCTCCGACCCTGTTCTATCGCGATATCGCCGACTCAGAGGCCCCGAAACAGTGGCGAGCCGGCCTCGAGCAGGTTTCTGCCACCGGCCAGCCATTCTTCTTGGCTAGCGAGGTTTTCGACGGCATCAAGTCGCGTTTCGAGGTTTCGCCCGTGCGCAGGCTGGTTTCTGAGAGCAGCGAGCAGGTGGCTGACCGAGTTGTGGCCTTCATCTCGCGCCACACCAAAATCGACACCACGATTCAGCCAAACAAGATCTCAATCAATTACCTCAGGGCGGCCAACGACCTGCTCGAGATGGTTGCCCACGGCGAGTATCCCGATTTCAATTCGCCAACCGGGTCAAAGCGCGGTGCCCCGCGAGCAAACGACGGTCTGATTCGCCTCGACCAAGAGGGAGACGTTATCTTTGCCAGCCCAAACGGCATTTCGGCTTTCAACCGTCTCGGAGTCGACGGAGAGCTCGAGGGGCGTTCACTCGCCGAGGCTGCCACCATGGTGATGAAAGACTCCACTAACGTCGACGAGTCGCTGCCGCTGGTGCTAACCGGTCGCGCGGCCTGGCGCTGCGACATCGAGTCTGAAACGCTAACGCTTTCGTTGCGTGCGATTCCACTAAAAGCCGATGGCAGGCGAGTGGGTGCGCTTGTGCTCTGTCGCGATGTCACCGAGTTGCGACGTCAAGAGCGTGAACTAATCACCAAGGATGCCACCATCCGTGAAATTCACCACCGCGTAAAGAACAACTTGCAAACTGTTTCGAGTCTTTTGCGCATGCAGTCGCGCAGGTCTGAGAGCGAAGAGATTCGCGATTCACTCGAGCAGGCGATGCGACGGGTTTCTGCGATTGCTCTCGTGCACGACACTCTTTCTGAGGGGGTCAACCAAGACCTCGACTTCGACCAGGTTTTCGATCGCGTGCTGCAACTCACCGGCGAGGTTGCCGCGACACATAACACCTCGGTTCGCACGGTTGTCGATGGAAAGTTTGGGCAGTTGCGCAGCGAAATCGCGACACCGCTCGCGGTTGCCCTAACCGAAATCGTGAGCAACGCAATTGAACACGGATTAGCCAATCGCAGCGGCCTAGTTTTGGTTAATGCCGATCGCAAACCAAAGCGTCTTGAGATCACGGTGTCTGACAACGGCACCGGCCTGAAAGACGGAGAGCTTGGCCCAGGCCTTGGCACGCAAATTGTTCGCGCTCTAGTTGAGGGCGAATTACGCGGAAGCATCCGTTGGTTTTCGCCAAGTGACGGTGGAACAAAGGTCTCAATTTCACTGCCGATTGGCTAATGAAAAACCCGCCTCGAGGGCGGGTTCTTTCAATTCTTTGGCTTAGCTGGCGCGACGGGCGCGGGCATACTTGCGCTTGAGAGACTTGCGCTCATCCTCGCTGAGGCCACCCCAAACACCGGTGTCTTGGTTCTCTTTGATTGCATATTCGAGGCAGAGGGTTGCAACTGTGCACTCGCGGCAAACAGCTTTTGCTTGCTCGATTTGTTCTACTGCAGGGCCGGTGTTTCCGATCGGAAAGAAGAGTTCAGGGTCTTCGGTTAGGCAACGAGAATCGTTGAGCCACTGCATGTCCATATATGGTTGTCCTTTAAAACTGCCATTTTTACCCCATTGACCTACGCTTATTGAGCGGGTTCGAGGTGTTGTTTTCCTTCGAAAATAGTTTCACAATCGACCCCTTTTGGCAATACCCAAAAAGAGGATAAATGAGCCTAAAAGCCCGATTTCTAGCCCTTGCGTGGCAACTACGTGTTGCTGTAGTGGTGATTTTCGCCGAGGCGTTGGCGACCTCTGCGGTGGCTGTTTATTTTCTATATGGACTAGTCACCGACGCTAAATTGGTCAGCGCTCTGATTGCACTTTGCGCGATTACCGCGGGCACAGCCGCCTATCTTTTCTTCGTCGCGCGCCAGTTGGTTTATCGAAAACGTTGGGCTCGAACCGCAGCGATTTTTTGGCAACTAATTCAAATCGCGATTGCTTTGAATAGCTTCACCGGAGAAATCACTGGCTACTACTTCGGCGCTTGGCTTCTTGGCACCGCATTCATTGGGCTTTACTTTTTGCTAAACAAAGCGGTGGCCGAACAAACCACAGAAGAAATCGATCGCGACTAGATGCCCAGCTGATTGCGCAGCATCTTCACGTGCCCGGTTGCTTTCACGTTGTATAGAGGCAACGTGATTTTGCCCTTTTCATCAATTACAAAGGTTGAGCGAAGCACGCCCTCATAGGCACGACCGTAGAGCATCTTGGTGCCATACGAGCCAAACAGCTTGTGCACTTCGAGCGACTCATCGCTTAGCAAAACAAAGTTGAGCTTCTGGTCAGTGTGAAACTTCTTGAGTTTCTTGATCGGGTCTTTAGAGATTCCAACCACGGTGTAGCCTGCCGCCTTGAGGGGGTTTAGGTTGTCGTTGAAGTCACACGCCTCTTTTGTGCAGCCAGGTGTTGATGCCGCCGGAAAGAAATAGACGATGACTTTTTGACCCTTGAAATCGGTGAGTTTCACATTGTCGCCATCCTGGTTAGGCAGGCTAAATGTTGGCGCTTTGCTGCCCTCTTCGAGTCTTTCAGTGGTCATCTGAACCTCCGTGGTTGGGGTGAATACCCCGATTTTAGCGAGCCAAACTGAACAGACGCTGAACGCTAGTCGATTGGCGACTGGCAGTTAGAATCTGCTATTCTTGGGACTCGTTGTGCGGTTTCGCCAGCACGCGCCTCTAGCTCAATCGGCAGAGCAA
>CAZSRJ010000153.1:0-2801 GCA_964609235.1 uncultured Rhodoluna sp. | reverse complement strand
TTCGGTGAATTCAGATTTAGGCCCGAGTGCCGACAGCTTTGCACTCGCAAAAGCAAAGAAGGGTGCTTCTGGCGGCGAACGTCTCGCGCACCGCATGTGCAACACCATGAAGGGCAAGCACGCTCCGGTGGTTGCCTGGCCAGAAGAACTTTTGGCCGCCGAGCCCGCGCCGATTGTTGAAACCGTTGAGCGCTTGACTCGAAAAGGCGGCCGCGAACTGGTTGCACGATTCTCTAGCGAGTCAGATGCCGAGCGAGCATCGGTGTGGCTGCTAGATCGACTTTCGAGATTTGCCCCAGAAACTGAATTCACCACCCAGGTGAACCCGGGTGGCGGTCAGTTCATGCTTATGTTGCGAACGAACTAAGAGACAGACTTCTTTATAAGTGCGGCAAGTTGCTTTTCAACCGCGCCAGTCCACTTGATGATTGCAAAAGATGTTGCCCAAAGCGGTCCGTCGTCTAGGTTGGCCTGCTCATTGAAACCGATTGTCGAATAGCGGGTCTTAAACTTGCCGGCATCTTGGTAGAACACAATCGCCTTGCCTTCATCATTTGCGAATGCTGGCATGCCATACCAAGTCTTTGGCCAGAGCTGTGGCGCGGTTTTCTTCACTAGGGCGTGAAACTTCTCTGCGATCTCGCGATCGGCGGAGCTCATCTTCTTATATGCGGCCAGCACCTCTTTTAGCGCAGCTTCTTTGCTGGCATTGGCCTTGAGCTCCTTCGCGCGTGCTCGCATCGCGGCTTTCTCTTCGGCGGTGAAGGTTTCTCCAGGTTTCTTGGTTGCCATTAGCGCTCTTTCTCTTGGCATCAAGCCTAAACTGCAAGTAAACCGTCGAAGGGGACACCATGGCCAAGAAGATCAGAGACACAGAGACCCAGCTCAAGAGGCTGCGCGTCTACAACATTGTTGCCGCATTCGCACACCTCGGTCAGGCAGTTGCCATGATCGCAATCATCACCGCACTCGACGCGAAGGCAAACTTTCCGGTCACCGCTGACTACATGGCCGGCCCGCCAGGATCACCGATTCCGCCAGAGCGCGTAAAACTCTTTGATGTCGACATGGGTTACGGCCTAATCGGCTTCTTGATGCTCAGTGCATTCTTTCACTTCTTGGTTGCCAGCCCGGCGTTCTTCAACCGCTACAAAAACGGCTTGCTAGCAAATCACAACTACTTCCGATGGACAGAGTATTCACTCAGCTCATCGATCATGATTTTCTTGATTGCCCAACTAACCGGCACCACCGACGCAGCAGCTCTCATGTCCATCTTCGCTGTGAATGCAGCGATGATCATGTTCGGTGCGCTGCAAGAGAAGTATGAAAAGCCCGGAACCAAAAAGTTGCTTCCATTCATTTTCGGTTCGATGGTTGGAATCATTCCTTGGTTCGCAGTCATGCTGAACACATTTCAGCCTGGTTCGACTAACGATGCCGAGACCCCAGGTTTCGTGGTAGTCATCATCGTCACAATCTTTGTGTTGTTCAACACCTTCGCTTTGAACCAGTGGTTGCAATACCGACAGGTTGGCAAGTGGGCCAGCTACCTTCAGGGCGAGCGTTCATACATCACGCTTAGCTTGGTGGCAAAGACGCTCTTGGCCTGGCAGGTCTTCAGCGGTGTGCTGGTTCCGGTTATCACCGCGAATCAGTAGCCAAAAAGAAAGTGGCCCCGGTTTCGGGGCCACTTCTATTTCTACTTGAGTTCCTTGAGCCAGGTTGCCGAGTTTCTTCCGGCCTTCTTTAGTCGCTCGAGGCGCACAGCTAGCCAAACCATGACGCCGGCAACCAAAAGCAATAGAACCCAAAGCGACCATTGGTTTTGCTCGTTCTGCTTGAATCCATATGGCAAAGCCGAGAGCAATACCGATAGCAAGCCCGGATAAAACAGGCCAGCTACTTCGCGAAGTGTTCCGGTAATCAACAATGTCAATCCCGCTGTCAATACGATTGCGAATCGCCACCAGTCGATTGTGGCCAGTGAAGGGTTTGCTAGTGCCACAAGTGATTGCACCAGTGCGGGGGCGAGCGCAATTGCAATTGGCAAACCTATGAACAAAAGGCTGTTGCCAGAGAGGGTTGCATATCTGCGTGCTAACGATAAGGCCGTAAACACAATCGCAGCCAACACTAACGCGGTGCTATCAATCTGCGAACCTGCAATCACGCTGTCTGAGTGCATTGCCGTGTTTGGAATCACCAATAGAGCTAGACCAACCAGACCAATTGCTGATGTTGCGAGATTGCCGGCTCGAGATCCGTGAATCAGCAAGCCAGCCGAAATCATAAGCACAATGACGATTCGCGCTAGCTGATCTGCTGGCAACTGCTCAAACGGAATCTCGAGCGAGGTGTAAGTAAAGAGCGTGCTAGGCAGCAACACGACGGCAAGCGGAAGCCCAACTTTGATCAGCGAAGTCTTGAATACCAGATGTTCTCTGCCCGCATGTTGCACAGCGATAATCGCGATGGCTGCAAGCAGGCCATACACTTCTGGGCCTTCGAAGTCTGGCAAGAGTTGGTCGCAGATCAGCAGGCCGAGCGCCAAACCGGACGAAACCGAGCTAACGTAGGCCGAGATAATCCAAGGCATTGGATTTGACTTCGAGATTCTCCAAATTGAGAATGAAGCCGCTGCCAGAAGACCTGTGGACAAACGAATCTCATTTTCGACTAAACGCACATCGAAACTTAGCGCGTAGACAATTGAAGGCAAAATCAAAGTCGCCACAAGCAAAATGAGACGCACTTCACCAAACTTGTTTGCCACTCTCTTAGCAAGAATCCAGTTTGAA
>CAZSRJ010000152.1:0-2847 GCA_964609235.1 uncultured Rhodoluna sp. | reverse complement strand
CCTGTCTAACAACGGGTTCCGCCACTCTCTCGGTCCAGCCAAGACTCTGCATCGCGGCGAGCAAGTCAATCGAATCGACGCTATTGGTTTCGATGGCTTTGAGCTTGCCGGCAAGGCTCACGACAATGAGTTTCGCGGTCTTGGCCCCGATGCCAGACACACGCTCAAATGCTGAAGAATCATCGTTTGCAACTGCATTCGCAATCTCTGCCGGCGACAGCGCTGAAATTGCCGCGAGAGCGGTTTTTGGGCCCACGCCAGAAACGCTGCGAAGATGGTCGAACAGGTTTATCTGCTCGGCGTTTTCAAACCCAAAGAGCACGAAGGCGTCTTCTCTTACAATCAAAGAAGTGAAAACCATGGTCTTTTGCCCCACAGAGACTCTCGAAGCCAGTGAACTCGGCACCATCACGCTATAGCCCACTCCGGCTACATCAAGCACGATGGAGTTGGAGCCCTTGACCAGCACGGTTCCGTTTAGCGAAGCAATCACGCCAAAAGACTAACTAACCCTTTGTTCTTTTCTTGGATGCCGCCTCGGCGCTTTGCCAGGCTAATTGAGCGGGGGTCTGATCGACGCCGGAGATAGCAGTGCTCGAACGCCATCCGGCGGTTATAGCGATAGCTAGCGCGTCTGCCGAGTCTGCCGGCTTCGGAATCTCGTCAAGCCCGAGCAGCTTTGCGACCATGGCACCCACCTGCTGCTTCGATGCTCGACCAGATCCAGTAACTGCCGCCTTCACTTCTGTCGGCGTATGCATCTGAACGGGTATTGAGCGCCTAGCAGCAAGTAGCATGGCGACTCCTGAAATCTGTGCGGTTCCCATGACAGTTCGCAGATTCTGTTGCGAGAAGACACGCTCGATGGCAATCAAATCGGGTTTATGTTGATCGAGAAATCGTTCGAGCAAAATAGAGAGCTCTAGAATTCTCGTCGGCAAGTCAGTGTCGGAAGCCGTGCGAAGGGTTTCAACGGCAACAAAGGATACTTTTCGGTTGGCGGCAACATCAATTACCGCGACTCCGCAGCGAGTAAGGCCAGGGTCAATGGCCACGATTCGTCGCGTTGACTTAGCCAAGTTGTGAAGCAACCTCAGGTGTCATGTCGAAGTTCGAATAGACATTCTGCACGTCGTCAAGATCTTCAAGGGCATCTATCAGGTCGATAACCTTACGTGCCGTGTCGACATCAACCTGAATGGGCATCGAAGAAACAAACTCTGCATCTGCACTCTCGTAGTCAAGCCCAGCTTGCTGAAGCGCTTCACGAACCTTGACCATGTCGCTTGGGTCGGTTGTAAGCACGAATTGCTCTCCCCTGTCTTCGAGATCTTCGATGCCTACTTCGAGAACGGCCTCGAGAATCGAATCTTCAGTAGTCGCTTCGTTTTTTGCAACCACGATGACCCCCTTGCGGCTGAACTGGTATGACACAGAGCCCGGATCTGCCATGGTTCCGGAATTTCGCGAAACTGCTAGTCGCACTTCTGCCGCGGCGCGATTCTTGTTGTCAGTTAAGCACTCGATTAGCAAAGCAACACCGTTTTGCCCGTATCCCTCGTACATGATTGTCATGTATTCGACGGCGTCGGCTCCAACTCCAGAACCTCGCTTAATTGCGCGCTCGATGTTGTCGTTAGGAAGGGAACTCTTCCGCCCCTTTTGCACCGCGTCGTAAAGCGTGGGGTTGCCGGCCAAGTCTGGGCCGCCAAGCCTCGCCGCTACTTCAATGTTCTTGATTAACTTTGCGAAAAGCTTCGCGCGTTTGCCATCGATAGCGGCTTTTTTGTGTTTCGTTGTAGCCCATTTGGAATGGCCAGACATAATGCTCCCAAGTGAATTGTCTCTTTGGAAAGTTTAGTTTGAGTGAGCGTTAGATGCTGTCAACCAAGAGCTGGTGAACTCGCGAATCGCCATAAATCTCTGGGTGGAAAGAAATCCCGATAACTTTTGCTTGCCTGACGCCTACTATTTGACCGCCGGGAAGGGTGCTGATTACCTCGACTGAATTGCCAACTGTTTCTACGATTGGCGCTCGAATGAATGCGGCCCTGACGTGCCCATCGATGCCAAGAACCGAAAGATCGGTCTCGAATGAATCGTTCTGGTTTCCGAATGCGTTTCTGCGCACAGAAATGTCTAGCCCTCCGAAAGGCTGCTGGCCACTGGCCGGGTCGAGGATTTCGCGTGCGAGCAAAATCAAGCCGGCACATGTTCCGAGAACTGGAAGCCCAGCAGCGATTGCAGTTCGCAAGGGTTCGGTCATGTCAAACACTTCTGCGAGTTTGAAGATCGTCGTCGACTCCCCGCCGGGAAGGACGAGCGCCTCTACTGACGCGAGTTGCGCTGGTGTTTTTACTTCAACCGTTTTGCACCCGAGAGACTCGAGAGTTGATAAGTGTTCTCTTACGTCACCCTGCAGTGCCAGCACACCAACGGTGCGACTTACCAACCGCGGTCGGCCAATCGGTGCGGGGCCGGAATATCGTTTACGTTGATTCCAACCATGGCTTCGCCGAGCCCGCGGCTTGCAGAAGCAAGAACATCTGGATCATTGAAAAATGTCACGGCCTTCACGATTGCCTTGCCTCGTGCAACCGGGTCGCCAGACTTGAAGATGCCTGAGCCGACAAAAACACCATCTGCTCCCATCTGCATCATCAAGGCAGCGTCAGCCGGAGTTGCAACGCCACCGGCTGTAAACATAACCACCGGAAGCTTGCCAGTGCGAGCAACTTCGCACACTAGATCGTATGGAGCCTGCAGTTCCTTAGCTGCAACGTAAAGCTCGTCGTGCGATTTTGCTGCTAGTGACCGAGTCTCACCGAGAATTGTTCGAATGTGTTT
>CAZSRJ010000151.1:0-2880 GCA_964609235.1 uncultured Rhodoluna sp. | reverse complement strand
CTCTCGCCCACTCGATTTCAAGGGCAAGAATCGAGAGTCCGAAGAAGATAAATAGAAGGCCGGGTCCCGGGGTGACCATCATGATTAGGCCCATTATCAGCAAGATAAAGCCGACCACCATGGTCAATACCCACCGCACCGGGTGCGGAAGCTTTGCCAGCAGGTTCTTTATCTTTTCCATGTTTCTAGTTTCGCACTTGGTTAGCGATTGCGGCTTATCGAGATGAACAAACTAACCGCACCGAGCACAACTGGAATACCGCCGACGAATACTCCGTTGCCATCGAAAAGAGTGGCTGCTAGCCAGAGACCGGTGATGATGGAGATCACGGCAAAGGTGCGCGAGGCGATTCTGAGCCACTTCGATTTAGCCCAAGCAAGTGCCAGAGCCGACAACCCTGACGAGTAAATCACGAGCAGAATGGCGGTAACTAGGGCCGCTAAGCCTTCCATTTGGTCACCCGATTCGACTTACTTACCTGGTCTGAACGCGCTGGCAATCTTCTCGATTGCCCCTGAGAGCTCCGACGGCAGAAGCCATAGCTTGCTTGCGGTTCCGTTAGCGATGACCGGCAGCTGCTCTAGGTATTGGTAGGCAAGCATCTTCTCGTCGAGGTTTGCCGAGCGAACGGCATCGAAAACACGCTGAACCGCTTCTGCCTCTGCTTCTGCCTTGATGACGATTGCCTTCGCGGCACCCTCGGCATTGAGAATTGCAGCCTGGCGAGCACCTTCAGCCGTAAGAATCTGACTCTGCTTTTCACCCTCGGCGGTCAGGATGACGGCACGACGCTCGCGCTCGGCCTTCATCTGCAACTCCATGGCGGTTTTCACGGTCTGCGGTGGCTCAATCGACTTGAGTTCGACGCGGTTTACACGCACACCCCACTTGCCGGTCGCTTCATCCAAGACGCCGCGCAAGGCGCTGTTGATGGAGTCACGCGAAGTTAGAGTCTGCTCGAGGTCGATGCCACCGACAACGTTTCGAAGGGTTGTGATGGTGATCTGCTCGATGCCGGTGATGAAGTTTTCAATTTCGTATACCGCAGACTTAGGGTTGGTCACCTGAAAGTAGATGACGGTATCAATCTCGACAACAAGGTTGTCTGAAGTAATTACCGGCTGTGGCGGAAACGAAACGACTCGCTCGCGTAGGTCGATGAGAGGTTTGAGCCTGTCGATGAACGGCACGATTAGCGCAAGTCCGGCATCAAGAGTGCGGTGGTAACGACCAAGACGCTCAACAATTCCGGCGCTTGCCTGTGGAATGATGCGAATCGAGCGCGCAAGGATCACGACGAAAATCGTGATGAGGATAATTGGAAGAACTAGAACAGTAAAGAAGTCCAAAAACTCTTGCATTATGCCTCCTTGATGATTGCGGTAGCTCCGCGAATTGCTGTTACAAAAACTTTCTGATCTGCGGCGATCGAACCGCTTTCGGTTTTGGCTGTCCAGACTTCACCGGCAAGTTTGATTTGGCCACCGGTTTCGCTCACGCTAGTCATGGTGAATGCGAAAGCACCGATTAGCGCATCGGTGTTAGTGGCTGCATCGGGTCTGGTTTTCTTCAGGTGCTTCAGCGCAATCGGGCGAAGAAAAGCTAAAGAGACAACTGCCGCGATTCCGAAAACAATCGTCTGCACGACGCCGTCGAAACCTAGACCCGCTGCAGCGCCTGCCGCCAAGGCAGAAACTGCCAGAGATGCGAAGAGAAGATTTGCTGTCATTAGCTCAACCAGCATGAGCGCCCCGCCCGCTGCTAACCAAACCCACATTGCCATGGTCTAAGTTTAGGCGTTGCATTCAGGAGGTTTGCTGAGAGTTTTACTCGCCCCTGGGATCTTCGCCTGGCTCTTGCTGCATCATGCGCTTTAGAGTCTCATCGGCGGTATTCACGATTTCGAGGGTTCTCGAAATCAGCTCTTCGGCCGAATGTGATTGCAGAATGTCGCGGTGGTCAAGCTGCCCGATTGGCAGCACTCCGGCCATTTGCCAGCAGGCATCGATGGGGTCATCGCTGAACTCGATGTCTGCGCCATACTGCAGGTCGCCAAACTCGCTGGCGAAGGCCATTAGGTTGCGCACCTTGGTTTCGAGATGAACTCGGGCGGGCTCGAGGCTGGCATCCCAGATTAAATCGGGCAGCAAATCAACATCGGCCAGCGGGTATGGGTCGTCTGGCAACCAAGCGTTTACTCGAAACCTCTGAGCGCCTACCGACTCGAGCCCATAGAACTCGTCGAGGGTGCCGATGTTGGTGACCGACGCGATTGTGCCGATGTTCATGCGCTTGTCTGAACCGCCAACCTCTTGCCCGCGCTCAATTAAGACCACACCAAACTCGGGGTTATCAGAGGTCACCAGATCGCCGAGAAGCTTGAGATAGCGCTCTTCGAAAATGCGAAGAGAAAGAGGCATCGCAGGCAACAAAACCGTGCCGAGCGGAAACATGGGCATTACAGGCATAGTCGAACTTACTCAGCTCTCATCGCAAAAAGATCGCACCGTCGCGCTCGACGATGTCGTATTGCATTAGCGCTCTAGTTGCCGGGCCCTGAATAACCGAACCGTTGGCTGTCGAGAATTCTGATCCGTGGCAAGTGCAAATGATTGCCGTCGCTGTTGCCCGGCTAACCGCGCAGCCACCGTGATTGCAGATTACCGAGAAAGCTGCGAACGAACCGGCGGTTGGTTGCACCACCATAATCTCGCCGCGTTTTGAGTCGACCTTTATGCCGCCGCCAACGGGAACCCTTGCAGTCTTTACCAGCTCTTCGCCCGAAGCCGAATTCGAAGGTGTTGGAGTTGGCGACGCGGTTGCCGCTGCCGCGAGAGTTGCAATCAAAAAACCGTTCGTAACTTTGATGGGCACAGTGC
>CAZSRJ010000150.1:652-2883 GCA_964609235.1 uncultured Rhodoluna sp. | reverse complement strand
CGTGGTGAGCATAGTTTTGGTCAGTGGCGGCGAAAGAGCCAAGACCGACACCTTCGAGTTCTTTGCCTACCTTTTCGTGGCACTCACGATTCCGCTCGGAGCAGGCTTTTGGGCTCTAGTTGAGCGAACTCGCTGGTCAACCATGGTTTTGGCGGTCGCAGCTGGCACAGTCGGAGTGATGCTGGCCAGAATGCAGCAGATTTGGTTCGGTTTCTAGACGAATTAACCTTGCGTTAACTTTCTGACTAGGTTTTCTTCACCCTTGCTGGCCAGTATTTAGGCATGGCCGAACCCCAAACCGCTCCTGTCGAGCGCCGCTCTCTAAGGGCCAAGCCTTTCTCCAAGGCAGATCGTGTCTTCTTCAAGTCAGCGACCTGGGCGGCAAACTCATCCATCGTCTTGGTCTCGCTCATTTTCGTCTTTTTGCTGTGGCGCTCTTGGCCAGCTTTTGAGTCGCAGGGTATCGACTACATCTTCGGTTCGACCTGGGATAACAATCCTGAAAACCTAGTTATGCAAATCGGCCCGATGCTTTGGGGCTCAATTTTGGTTTCGACAATCGGAGTTGTTCTAGCCGTGCCGATGGCAATCTCGATTGCCTACTTCATAGTGTTCATGGCTAATGCTCGTTTCGGAAAAATTGCGACAGTAATGGTAGATCTTCTCGCTGCTTTGCCGTCAGTGGTACTCGGGCTCTGGGGCTTGCTCGTTTTCTCGCCTGTTGCCGCTGGTTGGGCAGAAATGATTAATCAAGGGCTCGGTTTCATTCCGATTTTCGATAACAGCTCCGGTAATTTCTTGCGTTCTCCATTTATTGCCGGCTGGGTTGTTGCGGTGATGATCGTGCCGATCATCGCATCGGTAACCCGTGAAATCTTCAGTCAGCTAGATCGCGACTTAATTAGTGCATCGCTGGCACTCGGCGCCGGCCGCTGGTCAACATTCCGACGCGTTATCTTGCCAACTTCGGGCGGTGGAATTGTCGGTGGAGTTCTTCTAGGGCTCGGTCGCGCGCTCGGCGAGACGGTTGCCATCTTCTTTGTTCTAAACCTTGTTTTCGAAGTGAACTGGTTCAACATTCTCGAAGACCAAGGCGGTTCGGTTGCTTCGATGATTTTGTCTAAGTTCGGTGAAGCCGGCCAAGAAGAAGTCGCCGGCCTCATGGCTGCTGGTGTGGTTCTCTTCGTGGTGACTCTGTTTGTAAACATGATTGCGTCATTCATCGTTGCGAAGGCTCAGCCATGGAGAAAGTAACCGCAATGCCGATTGATCCGACTCCGGTGGCGCGTCCAAAAAACGCAGAGCCTTGGAAGCAAATCACCTTTTCGGGAATCGTGACAATCGTTCTTGCCTCCACTGTCCCGCTAGCATTCGGACTCTTGGCCATGGTATTTGGGCTGCGCTTCGAGCTCGCTCTGCTATTCGTATTCTTGCCCGTTCAGCTTGTTCTCGGTGTGATCGCCGGGCGAAGGTTCTCGGGCAAGCGAGGTCAGGCAGACGCAATTCTTCAGATTTTTGTCATTTTCTTTGCCATGACAGTTGTTGTGCTTTTGGTTTCTGTGGTCTGGTCTGTTATTGAACGAGGTTCTGCGGCGCTGAGCTGGCAATTCATCACCCAGAACAACGTCTACATCTCGGGTCAAACTTCACTCGAGTATGGCGGTCTAGGTCACGCAATTATCGGAACCCTTTTGATTGTTTTGCTCAGCACAATAGTCACGGTTCCACTTGGAATTGCAACAGCCGTTTATCTAACTGAGACCACGGGCAAAACACGATCGACGGTTCGAACCCTGATTCAGGCGCTCAGCGGCTTGCCATCTGTTGTTGCGGGTCTGTTTATCTATGCGATGTTCATCGCCTCGGGGCTAACCCAGTATGTAGGCTGGGCTGGTTCGCTAGCCTTGATTCCGCTTATGCTGCCGACGGTCACTCGTGTGGCCGAAGAGTCTCTGCTTCTCGTGCCCCAAGAACTTCGCAACGGCGCACTCGCGCTCGGCTCTTCGGCCTGGAAGGCGTTTTGGCTGGTAACTATGCCGGCAGCCAAGTCGGGTCTAATTACTGCCGTTCTGCTAGGAGTTGCTCGAATCATTGGCGAGACCGCGCCTCTGCTCGTTACAACTTTTGCGGCAAACAACACCAACCTGAACCTCTTCGACGGATCAATCGCAACCCTGCCGACTTATCTCTACACCTTCATCGCAAGCAACTTCGACACCGCTGTTCAGCGC
>CAZSRJ010000150.1:0-642 GCA_964609235.1 uncultured Rhodoluna sp. | reverse complement strand
GCCTGGGGTGCAGCGCTTGTGATTCTGATTCTGGTTGCAATTTTGTTCATCGCCGCACGAGTGCTTAGTCGCAAAAAGACCGCAAAGAAAGCTGGAAAGTAAATGACCCAACTTGCTGCTCAAGACATCAACGTCTGGTTCGGCCAGCGTCACGTTCTAAAAGACGTCAGCCTAGTCTTCCCCGAGCGTGAAGTGACCGCACTAATCGGCCCTTCTGGCTGCGGCAAGTCGACTTTCATCCGCACGCTCAACCGCATGCACGAACTAATTCCTTCAGCTGGCCTCGGCGGAAAAGTTCTGCTCGACGGAATCGACATTTACGAGCCATCGGTTGACCCGGTGGGGGTTCGCTTGCGTGTTGGCATGGTTTTTCAGAAGCCAAACCCGTTTCCGACCATGTCAATCAAAGACAACGTTCTTTCGGGTCTAAAGCTAGCGAGTCGCAAAAATGACGATCCAAACGGTCTGGTTGAAACCTCGCTTCGGCGCGCATCAATGTGGAACGAAGTCAAGGATCGCCTCGGAGACCCAGCCCTTTCGCTCTCAGGCGGTCAGCAGCAGCGTCTCTGCATCGCTCGCTCGCTCGCTATGAATCCAGACGTGCTTCTTATGGATGAGCCGTGCTCGGCCCTTGACCCGGGT
>CAZSRJ010000149.1:0-2883 GCA_964609235.1 uncultured Rhodoluna sp. | reverse complement strand
GATTGGAGTTCGGATACCGGCTACAGGCTGGGGGTTGAACTAGATCTCGACCGTGACGCCCCGACGGCGATTTTCACGGCAAATGACCACTTAGCGCTCGGTCTGCTCAAAGCGCTAGCCGGTAGGGGAGTGTCGGTGCCTGAAGATCTGAGCCTGGTGGGTTTCGATGACTTGCCTGAGTCACCATATTTCAACCCTCCGCTAACCACCGTTCGACAAGACTTCGCACAACTTGGTGAGCTCGCGATGCATATGCTGCTAAGCGACCTGGCCGGCACCAAACGCAAGAAGGCAGCAACTATCAAGCCGCAGCTCGTGGTTCGCGAGTCTGCAACACGAATTTCGAACAACAGAAAGTCGGGCAACAAGTGAGCGCTAAATACACAATCGGCGTAGATTACGGAACCCTATCGGGGCGAGCCGTAGTGGTGCGCGTTTCAGACGGAAAAGAGATGGCGAGCGCCGTCTTCGATTATCCGAATGCGGTGATGGATGAAAAACTCAACGCGACCGGAAGAACTCTTGCACCAGATTGGGCTCTTCAAGACGCAAACGACTACGTCGAGGTGTTGAAGCACGCGGTTCCTGAAGCCTTAAGGTTGGCGGCAATCGACCCAAATGATGTGGTCGGCATTGCAACCGACTTCACCGCCTGCACAATTTTGCCAGTTCTCGAAGACTCGACTCCACTTTCAAACCTCGATGAGTTCAAAGATCGACCGCACGCATACGTGAAGCTCTGGAAGCATCACGCGGCTCAGCCTCACGCAGATCGCATCAACCAACTTGGTCGCGATAGAAACGAATCGTGGATGCCGAGATACGGCGGTCAGATTTCTTCTGAGTGGGAGTTGGCAAAAGGCCTGCAACTCTTCGAAGAAGATCAAGAGATTTACGACCGCATGTATAAGTTCGTCGAAGCCGCCGACTGGATCATCTGGCAGCTCTGCGGCAAGTATGTTCGCAACGCCTGCACGGCCGGTTATAAGGGCAATCTGCAAGACGGTGAGTATCCGTCGAAAGAATTCTTTGCAGCGCTAAACCCCGGCTTTGCAAACTTTGCGGTCGAAAAGCTCGATCACGAAATTGGTCAACTGGGTGACGAGGCCGGAAAACTCACCGCTGAGGCAGCTGCCTGGACTGGACTTCGTGAGGGAATCACGGTTGCCGTAGGCAACGTCGATGCCCACGTAACCGCACCAGCGGCGCAGGCAACCCAGCCAGGCCAGATGGTGGCAATTATGGGCACCTCAACCTGTCACGTGATGAACGGCGACAAACTGGTTGACGTGCCAGGCATGTGTGGGGTTGTCGACGGCGGAATTGTCAGCGGCCTATACGGCTATGAGGCCGGGCAATCTGGCGTTGGCGATATCTTCGCCTGGTATGTCAACAACCAGGTACCGGCCGAATACTTTGAGGCTGCCGACAAGGCCGGCAAGAGCATTCACCAGCACCTAACCGACCTCGCCGCCGAAGAACCGATCGGTGCGCACGGATTGGTTGTGCTCGACTGGCACAGCGGAAACCGAAGTGTTTTAGTCGATCACGAGTTGAGCGGTTTGGTGGTTGGGCTCACGTTAACCACCAAGCCCGAGCAGGTCTATCGTGCACTGCTTGAGGCAACCGCGTTTGGCACGAGAAAGATTGTCGAAACCTTTCAGAAGTCTGGTGTTGAGGTAAACGAGTTCATAGTTGCCGGTGGCTTGCTAAAGAACAAGTTCTTGATGCAGCTCTACAGCGATGCGACGCGCTTGCCACTTTCGACAATCGCTAGCGATCAGGGGCCGGCGCTTGGCTCGGCAATTCACGCAGCCGTTGCCGCCGGAGAGTATGCAAGTATTCGCGAAGCAGCAGAAGCCATGGGCAAATCGAATCGCGGCGTCTATCAGCCAAACGAGTCTGCTTCGAAAGAGTATGACAAGTTGTATTTCGAGTATGAAATTCTGCACGACTATTTTGGCCGTGGAGTAAACGATGTAATGAAGCGACTAAAGAAAATTCGACGCGAGGCAACTAATGACTAATCAAATTCAAATCGAGCAGGCCAGCAAAATTGTCTGCGATCTGCACCAGGAGCTTGTGAAGAACAATCTCGTTGTCTGGACCGGCGGAAACATTTCGCAACGCATCAAATTTGCCGACGGTTCTTCTGACCTTTTCGTGATTAAGCCTTCTGGTGTCTCTTATGAGTCACTGCGACCAGCCGACATGGTGGTCTGCGATCTCGACGGAAACGTGATCGAGGGTAACCACAAACCGTCGAGCGATACCGCCGCACACGCATACGTGTATCGCAACATGCCAGAGGTTGGGGGTGTGGTTCACACCCACAGCAACTACGCGACAGCATGGGCAGCCATCGGCGAGCCAATTCCGTGCGTCTTGACCGCGATTGCAGACGAATTTGGTGGCGAGATTCCGATTGGTCCATTTGCCAAGATCGGCGACGACAGCATCGGCCGCGGCATCGTCGAGACCCTAACCGGACACCGCTCGCCGGCCGTTCTAATGCAGAGCCACGGCGTCTTCACAATTGGTGCAACTGGCAAGGATGCCGTGAAGGCAGCTGTGATGTGCGAAGACGCAGCCAAGACGGTCTTTATTGCCCGTCAGCTGGGTAATCCGCTGCCGATAAGCCAGGCCGACATCAATTCTTTACACACTCGTTATCAAAACGTTTACGGAAATTAGCCGTTTTGGTCAGCCCTACGGGGCTGGATGTGGCAGAGTTTGAGGTGGAAATGTGAGCGCTCACCTTTAGGAGGATGACATGGATATTGTCCGCCAGTCATCGCTTGGTTCAGCGCTCATGTTTTTCTTAAGCTTCTGGTCGAGATGGACGCGATCAATCCCCTCATGCCGAGCGTTGACGTCGCGATC
>CAZSRJ010000148.1:0-2891 GCA_964609235.1 uncultured Rhodoluna sp. | reverse complement strand
AGACCGCGGCATGACCATGGCGGTTTCGAAAGCCATCGGCCACGGAGCCAAGGCCGTTATCTGTGCGTCAACCGGAAACACCTCTGCCTCGGCTGCCGCCTACGCCGCGGCTGCCGGAATTCAGTCGGTGGTTCTGATTCCAGAAGGAAAGATTGCGCTCGGAAAGCTCAGCCAGGCTGTCGCTCACAAGTCACAGATTCTTCAGGTTCGCGGAAACTTCGACGACTGCCTAGACCTAGCAAGAAACCTTTCGGCCAACTACGCGGTGCACCTGGTCAACTCGGTGAACCCAGATCGCATCGAGGGTCAGAAAACCGGCGCGTTCGAAATTGTCGATGCACTCGGTTTCGCTCCCGACTACCACGTGCTGCCGGTTGGCAACGCGGGTAATTACTCGGCCTACTTCAAGGGCTACCTAGAAGACTTCAACGAGGGTCGCATAAAGCGCGTGCCTAAGATGTGGGGATTTCAGGCTGAAGGTTCGGCACCTTTCGTGCAGGGCTCGCCTGTCAAGAATCCAGAGACTATTGCAACCGCAATTCGAATCGGAAACCCGGCCTCTTGGGATCTAGCGCTGAGTGCGCAGGAATGTTCAGACGGCAAGTTTGGTGCCGTGAGCGACAAAGAAATTTTGTGGATGCACCGCTTCTTGTCGAACGAGGTTGGTGTTTTCGTTGAGCCTTCTTCGGCCACCGGAGCAGCCGGTTTGTTCAAGTCGGCGCAGCAAGGCGATTCGCTGGCTGGTGCAACCATCGTCGTTACCGTAACCGGCCATGGCCTCAAGGATGCCGGCTGGGCATTGAAAGACGAAAACGGTGGCGACATCTTGCCAACCGTGGTGAACAACAACGCGGCTGAAGTTGCAGAGAGCCTCGGGTTGAACTAGTTATGTCTATCGTCGGCAGAAAAGTCTCGGTCAAGGTTCCGGCCACATCGGCAAACCTCGGCCCGGGTTTTGACACGCTCGGCATGGCGCTTGCGTTTTATGACGAGCTCGAAGTTGAAGCCGTTGCCGGCGACAAAGTTTTGGTCGAAGTAACAGGCGAAGGTGCCGGCGAGGTGCCGACCGACGAAACCAATTTGGTGGTTAAGTGCATCAAGTTCACATTCGATCGCTTCGGTCAGAAGATGCCTGGCCTGAACGTCAAGGCACACAATGTAATTCCGCACGGCAGGGGAATGGGTTCTTCGGGCGCAGCGGTTGTCAGCGGAATCATGGCCGCAAAGGGTTTGCTAGAAGGCATCGTAGAAATCAGCTCAACGCAACTTCTAGATATCGCTACCGAGCTCGAGGGTCACCCAGACAACGTTGCTCCGGCACTCTTCGGCAGCCTGAACATTGCGTGGGAAGACGAGACCGGCGCCCACACCAAGAAGCTTTTCGTTCACCGCGGTGTCTCGCCACTCGAGCTTGTGCCCGATTTCAAGATGTCCACTGAAAAAGCTAGATCGCTGCAGCCAGACTCGGTGCCGCACGAAGATGCCGTCTTCAATGTCTCTCGCTCGGCCCTTTTGGTTGCCGCGCTAACCCAGAGCCCCGAGCTGCTAATGGCCGCCACAGAAGACCGCCTGCACCAGAGCTACCGGGCCGAGGCGATGCCTGAGACCCACGAACTCATCCAGCTAATGCGCAAAAACGGGCACGCAGCCGTGGTTTCAGGCGCCGGACCCTCTGTGCTTGTTCTGGCCAGCGACCCTGCCGAGCGCCTAGAGGCAGTCAAACTGGCGGCAAAAAACTATCCACAATGGCGAGCGCTTTTGTTGGCTGTCGACTTCAAGGGTGCTACAGTTACCTTGCACCACTAAACAGCAGTTCATTCAGAACGCTTTGGTGAAATCCCTCGCAAATCTAATGCGAACGCACGCACAGTGCGGGTGATGACTAACAAATACCTGTCATCTGAATCTCAGAAAGAGAAATAACTACATGGATGAAATCCAAGACACACCAGCGGTAAAGAAGCCACGTCGCGCAGCGGCAGATGGCGAAACCGCAACCACCGACTCAACAAGCGAAAAGCGACCAACGCGTCGTCGCGGAGCAAGCAAGCCGGAGGCTTCAAGCGAAGCAAGCGGTGCAGGCGACTCGTCTTCGG
Source organism: uncultured Rhodoluna sp. (assembly GCA_964609235.1). Lineage (GTDB taxonomy): Bacteria > Actinomycetota > Actinomycetes > Actinomycetales > Microbacteriaceae > Rhodoluna. Next base: position 795 of record CAZSRJ010000148.1, on the reverse strand, counting down.
CAGACAAGCCAGCTCGCGATCAGCGACCACCGCGTGAACCACGCGAGAAGCGTGAGTCAAACAACGACGGTGCTGCACGAGACGGTGCTTCGAAAGACAACGAGACCCGAAGCAACGACTCTCGCAACGATCGTGACTTCAACGATGAGCGCAGAGGCGGCAATCGCAATCGCAACCGCAACCGCGATCGTTACCGCGACCGCGATGGTCGCAACCGCAACCGCGGCGGCAACAACCAGGGTCACGACCGCGACGAAATCGAACCAGAGATTTCACCAGATGACATTTTGGTTCCGGTTGCCGGAATTCTTGACGTGCTAGACAACTACGCGTTCGTTCGCACCAGCGGCTACCTTCCAGGCTCAAACGACGTTTACGTTTCACTCGGCCAGGTAAAGAAGTACAGCCTGCGCAAGGGTGACGCCGTAGTAGGCGCAATTCGCCAGCCAAAAGAGGGTGACAGCCAAGGGCGTCAGAAGTTCAACGCAATCGTGCGCATCGACTCGGTCAACGGCCAGACTCTCGAAGAGGCAGCCAACCGCGTCGAGTTCGGCAAGCTAACCCCGCTCTACCCGCAGAGCCGCTTGCGTCTCGAGACCGAAGCGAACCGCCTAAGCACCCGAATCATCGACTTGGTTGCGCCAATCGGTAAGGGCCAGCGCGGTCTAATCGTCTCACCTCCGAAGGCCGGTAAGACCCTGGTCTTGCAGGCAATCGCAAACGCGATCACAACCAACAACCCTGAGGTTCACCTGATGGTTGTCTTGGTCGACGAGCGCCCAGAAGAAGTTACCC
>CAZSRJ010000147.1:0-2891 GCA_964609235.1 uncultured Rhodoluna sp. | reverse complement strand
CAAGCTCTATCAAACGATTTTGTCGACTTCGCTCGGCACCCTCGACGTTGCCCTAGGTGAAATCTCATGGGCTTTGCTTCGCGGGCTGGCCTACGCCATCGGCTTCATGGCGGTCATGGCCCCGCTCGGCCTGATTCCGAGCTGGTGGGGTCTGCTGGCTATTCCGGGCGCCGTGTTGATTGCCTTCGCCTTCGCTGCCATCGGCATGGGTGTTACTTCTTATTTGAAGTCGTTTCAGCAGATGAACTGGGTCAACTTCTTCTTGCTGCCGATGTTTCTGTTTTCGGGCACCTTTTACCCGCTAGACATCTACCCGGAGTGGCTGCAGCGAGTTATCGAGGCACTTCCGCTGTGGCACGCCATCCAGCTAGAAAGAGCGCTAACCCTGGGCAACATCAGCCCAGACCTGCTCTGGCACGTGCTCTACTTCATGGTCATGATCGTCGGAGGCCTGTATTTCACTACCCGCCGCCTGAATGCCTTATTCCTTAGGTAGGTGGCTGGGCGTAGGCTATTGCCGTGCCTCTTTTTGGGCGTTAGGTAGGGGATTCATGTTTAGTTTGAGCGCGACCAAGAGCTTCGCTTTTCGCATCATGTTGGTCTTGGGCCTTGTCTTTGCCACCGTTATGGCAACCACGCCAGCTCAGGCTTATGTTGCTGTTGCTCGCGGCACCTACATCGTTCAGGTTAAAGACGGCAGCGCCGCAACCGTTCGCGCGCTAATCAGCAAGCTTGGCGAAACTCCGCACGACGAACTCACCGAAGTCATGGATGGCTTCATTCTCGACCTAACCGATTCAGAAGTTGCAGCCCTGCGCGCCGACTCAAACGTTCTTCAGGTTGTTGCCGACCAGCCGATGTCGCTGCTCGACACCCAGAGCCCAACTCCGTCTTGGGGTCTAGATCGAATCGATCAGACCAACACAACGTATGACAACGCATACAACTATCCGGCGAGCGCTGGTTCGGGAGTTCGCGTTTATATAGTCGACACCGGTGTCGTTGCAAGCGACCCAGACTTTGCTGGCCGCATGGCCGATGGTTTTGACGCATTCGGTCAGAACCTATCTGGCACCGACTGCAACGGTCACGGAACTCACGTTGCCGGAACCGTTGCCGGAACTAGATATGGTGTCGCTAAGAAAGCAACTATCGTTCCGGTGCGCGTGCTCGGTTGCACAGGTTCTGGAAGTTGGTCGGGTTTCATAACCGCCATGGATTGGATCATTGCTAATCACCCTGCCGGAACACCGGGTGTTATGAACGCCAGCCTCGGCGGCAACAAATACCAGTTGGTAAATGACGCAGTGCAAAAGCTCTTCGCTGCTGGCATCACTCCGGTGGTTGCAGCAGGAAACGAAAACACCGACGCATGCTCGAGAACACCGGCAAGCACACCTAGCGCAATCACGGTTGGTGCATCGACAAATGCAGATGCGCGCGCCTCATTCTCAAACTTCGGTGACTGCGTAGACGTCTTTGCCCCTGGCTCAAACATCGTCTCAAACAGCAACGTCGACTCTTCAACCCCGCGCACCCTCAGCGGAACCTCAATGGCTTCGCCGCACGTTGCCGGCCTTGCAGCCCTCTATCTAGCTGACAACAAGTCAGCCAGCCCAGCCGATGTTGCCGTGGCCATTCAGGCCGGAGCCCAGGCGGGCGTTGTGGTTGACGCCAAGAGCCTCAATGGCAACTACCTGATCAACACCAGGTTCACCAATGCTGCTTTGCCTCCGGTTGGCGCACCTACCGCGGTTACGGCCTCGGCAATCACCTCGACCGGCGCGACTATTTCGTGGACAGCTCCGGCCGGCACTCAGGCCGCGAGCAGCTACAAGGTTGAATATCGTGAGTCATCGGCAACCGCATTTACTTCGGTTGATTCATTGACTACTTCTGTGAACCTAACATCTTTGAAGGGCAACACCACATACTCGGTTCGCGTTTCTTCAGTTTCTGGCACAACTACTTCACCGGCAAGCGCCGAATTGGTATTCACAACTCTCGGCACAGTTGCCGAGGCACCAACGAATCTTCGAAGCACTGCAATATATGGCAGCCAGGTTTCTTTGGCCTGGGATGCCCCGCTAACCGGCAACGGCTCGCGCATCACCGGCTACGAAGTTTGGATTCAAATTGCTGGCAACTGGACTAGACAGCTCACTACTTCGACAACAGTTGCAAACGTAACTTCGCTAACTGCAAATACCGCATACTCGTTTAGAGTGCTTGCGGTTAACGCAATCGGTGTGAGTGCGCCATCAAATGTTTTGTCGGTTACCACCACCGCTGCAACCCCAACAATCGTGATCTTGCGAGAGCGCAGCAATCTGACTGCGACAACAATCACAGTCAACTGGGATGTCGTTGCGCCTATCGATGCCTCAACTCCAATCACTTACCGAGCCGTTGTGACCAACACTTCGAACAACGCGATTGTTGGAACCTACACGGTTGCAACTAACTCGATTGCGCTTACCGGTCTAACCCGCTACACGACCTACTCGATGGTTGTCACCGCATTCTCGGGCACCATTGCTGGCCCGCCTTCGAACCCTTACACATTCAGAACCTTGGCCTCGGTGCCAACGGCTCCGACAAGTGTGTTTGCGCAGAAAGTCAGCGACACCCAATTCAACATTCGCTGGCAGTTGCCAGCCGATAGTGGCGGCGTGCCGCTAACCGGCTTCAGGGTAGAGCAGCTTGTGTCTGGCGCATGGACTCTTGTCGCAAGCCCAGCCGCGAATGTGTTCAACCACCTTGTTGCCGCGCCTGCCCCCGGAGTTGTTGAGCAATACCGCGTATCGGCAGTCAACTCGGTAGGCACCTCGGCCGCCGTAAACGTCAATGTGGTCGGCACCGCCATGGCGCCACAGCCGTCAACCGGCCTG
>CAZSRJ010000146.1:0-2905 GCA_964609235.1 uncultured Rhodoluna sp. | reverse complement strand
TTGAAAGCGCCGACGGTTCGTGGCACAGCGTTGCAAAGAAGTCGTCGCAGAAAACGAACGTGGGTGGTCGCAAGCATGCAGTTCGCCGAATCGACTCGCATGGCACTGCAACAGCAGAGGTCATTGGCTCTGAGGTGTTGGTTGAGAAAGATGCCAATGACCGAACGCTAACTGTGAGCCTGGTTCAAGCGGGAATCGTGAACGCTGAGTTTGTTGGCCTCGAGGCATTGGAGCGTGCGCGTCAACACCACAAAGCCGTTAAGGCAGAATTGCCTCTTCAGGGATTACGCCTCATGCGCGGCGACGCGGCAATTCCTACCGAGCTGATCTAAGCCTCTTAATTGTCGGCCGGCTCGTCTGGGTTCGGCATTGACTCGTAAATCTCTTTGCAGGTTGGGCAGATCGGAAACTTCTGCGGGTCTCGACTAGGAGTCCAAACCTTGCCGCATAGCGCAACCACCGGAGTGCCCAAGACCGCCGACTCGACGATTTTCTCTTTCTTTACGAAGTGCGAAAAACGCTCGTGATCACCAGGTTCAACATTCTGCGTCTGCTCTTCTAAAAGAGTCGTCGAACCGATTTGTGGCTCAGGTTGGTTTTCGTTCATGCTGCCTATCCGAGGTCGTCTGCGTTGCCAAGAGTAACCGAAATCTTGTTTGTCTTGCCATCGCGAACATACTCTAAGGTCGCCTTTGCCCCTGCGGGTTGTTGCCTAACCGCTGCCGTGAGTTCTGAGGCCGAAGCAATCGCCCGGTTGTTGAAACGCACGATCACGTCTCCGGATCTGATTCCGGCAGCCTCGGCTGCGCCGCCGGCGGTTACTTTTTCAACTCGCGCACCTACCGAGAAACTTGCGCTCGACTCAGAGTTTGTGGCATCGCTAACCATCGCGCCGAGCAATCCGTGGCTTGCCTTGCCGGTCTGCATGATTTCGGTTGCAACGCGCTTAGCGATGTTCGAAGGAATCGCGAAGCCAACTCCGATGCTTCCGGCTCGAGAACCAAACGAGCTTCCGGCGGTTGCGATTGCAACGTTGACACCGATTAGCTCACCCTTTTCGTTTACAAGTGCGCCACCCGAGTTGCCCGGGTTGATTGCGGCATCGGTCTGAATCACATCGATGTTGATTGGCGGAGCAGAACTCTGGTTGCTCCAAAGTTCGAGTCCGAGACCGTCGGTGTCAGGAGCTGCCGCTGAGGCAACCTGAATTGTGCGATTCAGTGCCGAGACGATTCCCTTGGTGACGGTGTTCGAAAGACCGAGAGGCGCACCGATGGCTACTACGTTGTCACCGACATTTACCTTGTCGCTGTCGGCAAAAACAATCGGTGTGAAAGTAGTCGGTGCATCGATTTTGATAACGGCTAGGTCGATTGTCGGGTCGGTGCCGATTAGCCGAGCTGAATAAACCTTGCCATCAAAGGTCTTCACTTCGATCTCTGGCGCAGCAGTGGCGCCATCGAGAGTCACAACGTGAGTGTTGGTGAGAATGTAACCGTCTGCGGTTAGAAATTCGCCGCTACCGTTTCCGCCTTCAGATCCAGAAGATACAGAGATAGTTACTACCGATGGCTGTGCGACTGCAGAAGCCGCGGTGACCCAGGTCACACTGTCGGCGTTGTTCACGACTATCGGCGCTGGAGATTGAATGTAATTGAAAGCGCTGATGGCAACCGCGCCACCGACAGATCCGCCAACAATGGCTCCGAGGGTTATTGCGGCAGTGCCCGAAAGCAAGGTTGTGCGCTTGGCCAGGCGCTGCTTGAGTGTTGGCTTCTTTGGCGCTTCTGGCACTGGCATGTCATAAAGAAATTGACCGTTGTAGTTATTCATCAATGACCTTTCGACGGGGTAACTGCCAGAAATTGTGGCAATTACACCTGAACAGTCTATGAATGCATCCTGTGAGTTCACTCACAGCGGTAGCTGCTCGGCTTCACCTCGCAACTTGCTGAAACCAGCCTCGCGCTTAGCCTCGGTGGCTTGATTGCCTCAATTTTCTCTACCGTCAGTTCGAGCTCGGCAGTTGCGGTTACCGAACCAACGCGAACCCAAGGCTCACCTAGCGAGAATCGGGCGCTAGCCAGATAGGCGACGCTTAGAGCAACCCGTTTGGTTCCCTCGGCAGAAAAAGATGCGACCGCAACGGGCGAACTCTGAGCCGGTTCGAGAAGCCACTCGAAGTCGATAGGTGTGAAGCGAACGAACCCGAGTCGCCCCAAAATCACTGCTGTCTTTTCGTGCTCGCCCGCGTCGCTCGTTAGAACGACGGCCTCACCCACCCGAAGAACACTCTGTGAAGCTGCGATTGATAACACCCTTGGCGACAGCGTGGCTTCGGCGCTCTGCGAGCTATTCACTTGTATCAGCTGTGTTGTCGCCGGCTTGCCGGGTTTCACGACCACCTGTGCCGCCGGCGGAGCACTGGGCCCAACAATCGAGCAGCCCGCTAGAGTCGCGGCAACAATCTGTTGGGTGGTTCTTGCCTCAACCGCACAGCTGATCGAGGGTGCAGTTTTAGCCGGTTTGGAAGTCGTAGTTTTTGTTGGAGAACTTGGCCGTGATGTGGTGCTCGAAGTGTTCTGCTGCGATTGGGTTGCGCAAATCACAACCTGGTTTCGAGAAATAGCCGAACCAGAGGCAAAGCCCGAACCCTTCGAGGGCAGGCACGCTGCACTTGCCGGCACAGATGCAAGCCCGACAAAAATCAGACCGCAGACTAGTGCGAAAGTTTTGTACTTCACGCGATGAAGATAAATCGAGCGAGCGGCCTGCGCTGAAGTTCTGCACAGTTCTCAACTTGTGTTGGCAAAGAAAAAACCCAGACACTAGGTCTGGGTTTTTTGTTTCGTTGCGGAGGCAGGATTTGAACCTACGACCTCCGGGTTATGAGCCCGGCGAGCTA
>CAZSRJ010000145.1:0-2916 GCA_964609235.1 uncultured Rhodoluna sp. | reverse complement strand
ACGAGGGTTCGTTCGACGAGCTAGACGAATTGGTGCGCCACCGTTCAACCGCTTTTGGCATGGATAAGAACCGCCCATACGGTGACGCCGTGGTTACCGGTGTCGGAACCATCAACGGTCGTCAAGTTGCGCTCTTTTCTCAAGACTTCACAATCTTTGGCGGCTCGCTCGGTGAGACCGCCGGCAACAAAATCATCAAGATCATGGATCTCGCGCTCGCAACCGGAGTTCCGATGATCGGAATTCTCGACTCGGGTGGTGCTCGCATTCAAGAGGGCGTAATCGCACTCGGCAAGTACGGCGAAATCTTTAAGCGCAACACAATGGCCTCGGGCGTCATCCCGCAGATTTCAATCATCATGGGCCCGGCTGCGGGTGGAGCGGTTTACTCGCCGGCGCTAACCGACTTTGTGATCATGGTCGACAAAACTTCGAACATGTTTGTCACCGGCCCCGATGTAATCAAGGCGGTCACCGGCGAAGACGTTGGCATGGAAGAACTCGGTGGCGCTCGCACTCACAACACAACCTCGGGTGTTGCGCACTACCTCGCGAATGATGAAGAGGATGCGCTCGACTACGCGAGGTCACTGCTGAGCTACCTGCCAGAAAACAATTTGAGCGAAACGGTTATCTACGAACCAACCGCATCGCTCGAAGTGACAGACGAAGATCTCAAGCTCGACACCTTCATTCCTGACTCACCAAACCAGCCATACGACATGCACAAGATTGTCGAGTCGCTCGTTGACGGCGGCGAGTTTCTCGAGGTGCAGCCGTTGTTTGCGCCGAACATCATCATCGGATTCGCGCGCATCGACGGCCGCAGCGTTGGCATCATTGCCAACCAGCCGCAGCAAATGGCGGGCACGCTAAACATCGAGGCCGGCGAAAAGGCCGCAAGGTTTGTGCGCTTCTGCGACGCCTTCTCGATTCCGATTTTGACGCTCGTCGACGTGCCCGGCTACCTGCCCGGCACCGACCAGGAGTGGGCCGGAGTTATTCGCCGCGGCGCCAAACTGCTCTACGCATACGCCGAGGCCACCGTTCCTCTTGTAACAGTGATTACCCGCAAGGCTTACGGAGGCGCATACATCGTCATGGGTTCGAAGCAGCTCGGCGCCGACATCAACCTTGCTTGGCCAACCGCCGAGATTGCGGTTATGGGTGGTAAGGGTGCTGTGAACATTCTCTATCGCAACGAGATCAAGCAAGCCGAAGAGAGCGGCCAGGATGTCGCCGCGGTGCGCGCCAAGTTGGCAGCCGAATACACCTATAACGTTGCTTCACCATTCTTGGCTGCCGAGCGCGGTGAACTCGACGGAATCATCGAACCGAGCGCAACCCGTATTTCGGTGATCAAGGCACTGCGCGCGCTGCGCACCAAGCGAGCAGATGCCCCACCAAAGAAGCACGGAAACATTCCGCTTTAGGCCGGCAAACTTTATGAGCGAATTTAGAGATCAGGTGAAGTTGGTTCGGGGCAACCCGACCCCAACCGAGCTGGCTGCGGCTATTGCTGTGGTCGAGGCCGCGGCGGCTGAGGCTGCCGCTCAGGCGAAGGCAGAGCGGGCTACACCGAAATCAACCTGGAACCGCAACAGCGTAAACCTGCGCGGGGGCATCACCCCAGGTTTCGGCCAGTGGAAAACCACTTTCAGAGACGGCCTAAACTAACTGCACAAAAGAGTTTCGACCGAGCGAAACCAACAGCAACTAGCAAAGGAAATGCAATGACGCGTCAACCTTCAGAACTAGACAAAGTAGCCGACGCCTGGGTCGACAAGATGGCCGAGATGAGCCCGAGCTTTGCAACCTACATCGGCAAGCCAGGCGGCGAAGACAAACTCGACGATGCTTCGCCAGAGGGTCAAGAAGAAGACGCCAGGCAAATGCGTCGCGTGCTCGGCGAGGTTAACGCCACGGCCACCCGCGACAAGGTTGACGAGGTCACCAAGGATGCGATGATCAACAGCCTCGAGCTCGGCTTAGAGATGCATGACGCTGGTCTGTGGAAGCGCGATCTCAACGTGCTCGCATCGCCGGCACAGGGCATCCGTGATATTTTCGACCTCTCGCCTACCGCAAATGAGAACGACTGGCAGAATCTCGCCAAGCGCATGCGTGCTGTGCCTGAAGCAATCGACGGCTACATTCGCAGCCTGCGCGAAGGCATTGCGGCTAACGACACCCCGGCAAAGCGTCAGGTTGAGTTTGTGATTCGCGAAACCACTGAGCTCGGATCAGCCGAGGGTTTCTTTAAGAAGTTTGCCGCTGGCGCAAAACTTGAAAGCGGCGAAATTCCAGATTCACTGAAGAAAGATATTGAAGCTGCGGGTCAGGTGGCAACCGAGGGTTACGCGGCGCTCGCAAACTTATTGTCGTCAGAGTTGCTGCCGAAAGCCAACACCGAAGACGCAATCGGTCGCGAACGCTACGCCCTGTTCAGCAGACGCTTTCTCGGTGCCAAAGTTGACCTCGACGAAACCTACGAGTGGGGTCGCGAAGAGCTCGCTCGCGTAACGGCCGAGCAAGAGGCGGTCGCAAACGAAATTAAGCCTGGCGCATCTGTTCAAGAGGCCATTGAGGTTTTGAACAACGACAAGTCACGCAAGCTTCACGGCACCGACGAGTTGCAAAAGTGGATGCAGCGCCTCAGCGACAACGCAATCGAGAAACTCAGTGGCACCCACTTCGATATCGCCGAGCCGCTCAAGACCCTAGAGTGCATGATTGCACCGACCAACAGCGGAGCGATTTACTACACCGGCCCAACCGACGACTTCAGTCGCCCTGGTCGCATGTGGTGGTCGGTGCCAGAAGGCGTCACCGAATTCGACACCTGGCGTGAGACAACAACGGTTTATCACGAGGGTGTTCCTGGTCACCACCTTCAGGTTGCCCAGCAGGTTTACA
>CAZSRJ010000144.1:0-2917 GCA_964609235.1 uncultured Rhodoluna sp. | reverse complement strand
GCACCTGCTTTGCAAGCAGGGGGTCAGGGGTTCGACCCCCCTAGTCTCCACAAAAAACTCCCCCTAGAAATAGGGGGAGTTTTATTTTTGTGTCAGGACATGTTGCATTAATACTATGTAGTATGTATGCTACAAACATGAGCAGAAATTCCGAAGAGCCGGTCTTCAATTCAATCGAAGCTGTGCGTACGTCACAGGGGCTAAGCCGGCAGGAGTTAGCCGATCTGGTCGGGGTTCACTACCAAACAATCGGCTATCTGGAACGCGGCGAGTATTCACCCTCACTTGTCTTGGCCTTAAAAATTTCTGAAGAACTCGGTGCATCTGTCGAAGAGCTGTTCTGGCTAAAGGAGAAAAGAAAATGAATGAATCACTCGTAGTGTTTGTTATCTTGGCCACGCTTGCCGCGGCATACTTCTGGATTTATCCGAGGTTTGCTGGCAACGATGTCAGGAAAATGGCGTGGTTGGATTTCGCACTCGGATTCATTCCAATGGGTGTGTCGGCAATTCTGTTTTGGCAGTCAGATCCGGTATTTCGACTCGTCTTCTTTGACACCAATTGGTTTTTCTTTACTTTGATTGCTTTAACGTTGCTCGAGTTGCCACTCTTCTTCTGGTATTTAAAGGCACGCGGTTTGGGCAAGGCCTACTGGGCGTTGATGGGGTTCAGCCGCGACGCGGCCTGGACAGCTTCGGCCAAATCTGTTGAAAAGCAGCTAAATGACACTCAGTGGGACGGGCTGAGAACTCGAGGGGCAAAGATCTTTCTCTTAGTTTCAACCAACGTGCTTTTGGTAGTCGGAACGGTTTTCTTGTTTACCGTCGGCGACAACGTTTGGTCGACACTTTCACTGATTTACATTTTGCTTATCTTCGCATTTTGGTTCTTGCTCAGACAGTCTGTGCGTTTAGTTGCTGATGCCCCCGAAGAGGCACTCGATGAGCGTCTTATTCAGATTCGTGATCGAAGCTATGTCATCGCCTATCGCTGGCTTGCGCTGCTTGTAATCATTTTGGGAACCGCTCTTCTGGTCTTCACCATCTTCACCGACTTTCTGCCTGAGAGCGACGGCTTCACCTACAGCATCCCGCTAACCTGGCCTCAGATTCAGGCGGTCTTTTGGTTGATTTTTGCCTACACGGCGATGCTCCCGTCAATGGCAGTCATTAGCCAAGAACTGACTAAAAAGGTGCAGAAATGATCACGAGAGATTCCTTTCCCGACATTCTGCGTGGCTTTGCGCTTTTTGGCATCGCCATGGTCAACATTCAGTTCTTCTCAATCAGCACCTTCAACGGCGCGGAGTCACTGGATCTAACAGACCCTCAGTCGGCCACCGTTGCTTTTCTGGTGTCAGCTTTGTTTCAGGCTAAGTTCTACCTGCTCTTCTCGTTTCTGTTTGGGTATTCGGCTCACTACGTTCTGAAAGATGAGAAAAGCAACAGACGCAAGTGGATTGGCCGATCGGTCGGCTTGGTGATTCTCGGCCTAATTCACCTGACATTTTTCTTCCACGGAGACATTCTCTTTCTGTACGGCATCTTCGCGCTTTTGCTGACTCTGCTCTATTTCCGAAAGGAAAAAACGCTCAAGGTTTGGGCTTGGTTGATTTACGGTCTCACGGCTGTGCTTCTGGCAGCAATTTCACTTTTGATTTACTTGGGTGAATCATTTCTCGCCTCTAAAGGCAAAGCTTTTCCAGGCGAGGAGTCGATTGACTTTCTCGATGTTGCGCTTGCGTCGGGAGGGTTTTTCGAAATTGCTGCGGCAAGATTCGAGTTATGGCTCTTGGCAGCAGGACCAGCGTTTGCGCTTCAAGGCCCACTGGTCTTTGTTGCATTCATCGTTGGGGTTCTCGTTGCACGTCGAGAAGGCCTTGGCACATCGGTGAACCCGATCTTGATGAAGCGATTCGCCGCCTGGGGGCTCACACTAGGGTTGGCTCTTCAACTAGCCGCAGCCTATGTTTTCGTCTCAAACGAGCAGTCTGAAAGCTACAGTCTCGGGCTCTACTTCTTCTCGATTGCGCTGAATTTCCTAACGGCACCGCTGATGTCTGCCGGTCTTGTTGGCGGACTGTGGCTATTGAGCCAGAGGATGAAGCTGTCACTGCTGAGTGCCGCTGGACGCCATTCTCTGAGCATTTATCTAGGGCAATCGCTAGTCTTCTCAACGCTCTTCTCTGCCTGGGGTTTTGGTTTGTTCCAGCAGTTAAGTCTTCTCTCGGTTGTCTTGATCGCCGCAGCAACATGGTTAGTTTTGGCTCTGTTAGCACTTCTAAATCTTCGATATCGAAACAGAGGCCCAATGGAGGCAGTGCTGACTAAATTCTCAAGAATGTTTGAGCGCAAAGCATGAACGTAGAACAGCTCGGATTCTTTGGCGTCTTCATCGCGGGGTTGATTCCGTGGATGGAAGAAGCCGGGGTGACTGCCGGAATTCTCTTCGGGCTCGATCCGATTTTGACTGTGATCTTTGCGGTGCTCGGCAATGCAATAACCATCGTGGTTTTCGCATACGGGGCCAGTGCTATCAGAAATTGGATTATGAAGAGGCGAGAGAAGAAGGGCAAACATCCCGAGTCGCCGCGCTTAGAGAAGGCCCTCAAGGCTTTCGACAAGTATGGAATCTATGGCCTGGCACTTCTTGGCCCGGCGCTTATCGGAACCCAGTTTGCCGCGTTAGGCGCCGTTGCCGCTGGCGTAAAACCGCTCAAGGTTTCGATCGTGGTCACGGTTGGAATGATCGTTTGGATTGTAGCGTTTGCTTGGGTTCTGGTTGCCTTGGGCTTTGCTATCAGGTGAGTCGGGCCTAACACCATAGGCTGAACCAATGCTTGCATTCCTTCCCGGGTTCTTTGCCGGCCTTGGTCTCATTGTGGCCATCGGCGCGCAGAATGCCTTCGTTATTCGCC
>CAZSRJ010000143.1:0-2929 GCA_964609235.1 uncultured Rhodoluna sp. | reverse complement strand
TACCTCTGGTGCAATCTCAACATCGCCGAGCACGCGCATCAGCACGCTGCGGCGAGGGTGGGTTAGCGCTTCTTCTGCCGTGATGCGACCGGTATCGACCAGGCGCTGCACAAACGTGTGGTCTTTGGTGACCTGCGAAACCTTCTCGTCGCTAACCATGTAGACGCGCGAGTCGCCGATGTGAGCGAGGGTCACCAGGTCGCCGGTGAATACGATGCCCGAGAAGGTCGTGCCCATTCCCTTTAGTTCGGGGTGCTCAGAAACCGTGTCGGCCAGTTTGCGATTGGCCTCTAGCAGTGCCTCGACAACATTCGACGAGGCCTCATCTGTGTCTTCGTATTCTCGGTCGGCTTGGGCTACCGACTGCGCGATGATTGCCGACGCGATGTCGCCACCGGCGTGACCGCCCATTCCATCGGCGACAAAGAAAAAGTTGTAGCCCGCGTAGCCCGAGTCTTGATTGCTCTTGCGAATGCGACCGATGTTAGAAGCCGCATAGCTTTGAGTCTTGACCGACATCTATGTCTACGCTCGCAACTCAAAAACGGTCTTGCCGATTCTCATCGGGGTGTTGAGCTTTACTGGCGCTGGTGTTCCGATTCTTGAACCGTCGAGATATGTTCCGTTTGTCGAATTCAAATCTTGAAGCAACCAGTCGTTGTTTATCAAAACCAACTTGGCGTGGTGGGTCGAAGCGTATTCGTCACTAATCACCAGGTCGCTGTTGTCGGCGCGACCAATCGTTATTTCTCTTCGATCGAGTTTGAGCGAGTAACCGGCTCGCTCGCCCTCGGTTATCACGAGTTTGGTTGCGTTGACGCCGGTTGGTTCGCTCATGAGAGCATCGGTTTGCTGATTGCTCGGAGCCGCTGGTATAACCGGTGTCGAAACTCGCTGCGGAGAGTTAGCTTCTGCAACGCGTGAGAAAACTTTTTGCCCGAAGAGGTCGGCACGAATTACAGAAAGAATGCTGAACAGAAAAATCCAAAGAACTACAAGAAATGCAATTCGAACAATGAATAGCGCTAACTCACTCATTGTTCACCTTGCTAGCAACAATGCGAAAAGTGAATGTGCTGCGCCCGGCCGAGATCTGACTTTCGTTTTGCAGCGGCGCTTCGGTAATCGACCTGCCGTCGACTTTCGTGCCGTTTGTCGAACCCAAATCACGGATGCCCGCCTTGGCGCCATCCCAGAGGATTTCAAAATGTTTGCGACTCAAACCGCTGTCGTCGATTTGAATGTCGGCACTTGCATCGCGACCAACAGAGGTGCGTGCCGCCGTAAGCGAATAGAGACGCCCGTTTAGCTCGAGCTGTGGGCTCCAGTTCACCGCAATCTCTTCTGTTGTCGAAGACACAACGATCTGACCGAGGTTCAGGCTGCCGTCTTCGATGAGCTTGATGTCGAGTGCCGCGCCAAACTGAAAACCCTGCTTTTGCGCGTGGTTCTGGGTGAGTGCGGTTAGCTCTGAAACCAGGTTTGCGCCCAGAGCGCGCATGCGTTGAAAGTCTGCTGCCGAAAGGCGCACGTTGAATGTGTTTGGGGCAAGAATGCGGTCTCGGCTCACGATGCTCGCTTTTGAGTCCATTTCGGCCCTGATGGCCGAGGCAATCTCGATCGGCTGCAGCTCACTTTTGAAGGTCTTGCTGAACGCGCCCGTAACGATGCGCTCGAGTCCCTTTTCAAAGTTCTCTAAAAAGCCCAAACCACACCTCGTTTTCACTAGAAGTCTACCTTTGAGGCTTTTCGCTCGCCTCAAAGCCGGCCAGCAACACGAAGTCTTGGAGTTTTCTGTGCGGTGTCTCGGTGTTGCCTGTCGAAATCTTGTATGTGCTCAGTTTTGGGTTATCTTGGTTTCAAAGAGCACTTTTGTTCTCCTTGTTGCAGAAACGGCTCGAATTTTGATTCGAGCCGTTTTTGCTGTCTGGCATTGCCAGGGCTAACCGACTAGGTCTTTTGCCCTGCCGCGGGTGTGATTTGGCTTGCAGACCAGGTTTTCAGGCTTTTCGGCACAGCTTTCGCAGAGCAAAACCAGGTCTTTGCAGCCCAAATTGGCGCAATTCACGAAGTTCTTGGTTGGGCCCGAGCAGGCCTCACACTCGCCAATTACCTTGGTTTCGTCGCTGAAATCCATGGTCATGCGCTCGTCAAAGACATACAGCGAGCCCTCCCAGAGGCCTTTGTCTTTGAAGGTCTCGCCGTAGCGAACGATGCCGCCCTGAATCTGAAACACCTCTTGAAAACCTCGGTTGATCATGGCTGCCGAGAGAATCTCGCATCGAATGCCGCCCGTGCAATAGGTGACAATCGGCTTGTCTTTAAGGTGGTCGTACTTGCCGCTTTCTAGCTCACGGATGAAGTCGTGGGTGGTGTCGGTATCGGGCACGATGGCGTTCTTGAACTTGCCAATCTTGGCCTCGAAGGCGTTGCGACCGTCGAAAAAAACCACCTCGTCGCCGCGTTCTTCGACCAATTTGTTGACCTCGGCGGGCTTTAGGTGCTTGCCGCCGTTGGTTACGCCAGACTTGTCGACCTTGATTTCGTCTGGGCTGGCGAATGCCACCAACTCTTTGCGGGTTTTGACGCTCAGGCGTGGAAAGTCGTTGCCGGTGCCCTCAGACCACTTGAAGTCGATCTTGCCGAAGCCCGGAAACTGCTTGGTTTCGCGCACGTACTTCTTTAGGGCCGACATATCGCCACCGAGGGTGCCGTTAATGCCGTGCTTCGAGATCAAAATTCGACCCTTTAGCCCCAGCGATTCGCACAGGGTCTTCTGCCAGAGCTTTAGGGTCTCTGGGTCAGCCACGGGGGCGAAGCCGTAGTAAAGAATGATTTTTTGAAGTTCCACATAAAAATTGTAGCCTTGGCACTATGACAATCAAGCCCGGACTAGACATTGCCAACTTCGACACCTCGGTTCGCCCGC
>CAZSRJ010000142.1:0-2946 GCA_964609235.1 uncultured Rhodoluna sp. | reverse complement strand
AAGGTGTGGCGCGACCGGTTCGGCCAACCGAAACGCGAATGTCTAGAAGTTTGGTGTGCACTTGCTCTGGCGGGTATTTATAGGCGATGGCCCAGCGCGGCGCGCGGCTGGTGAAGCCAAGCTCTGCCTGCTCTGCAAGGGCGTCGAGCTTCACGACAACGCCGTCGATCTCGTGCTCGAGGTCGTGGCGGTGGGCCTCGAAATTGTCGATGTATGCCTGAACATCGGCCGCCGAGTCGACAACCCTGTAGCGGTCAGAGGTTGGCAACCCCCAGGATTTCAACAATTCATAGAGTTCGCTTTGCTTGCTGATGCCGGAGTCTTTCCATGCGCCGATGCCGTGCACAAGCATTCGCAACGGACGACTTGCGGTTACGCTCGCGTCTTTTTGACGAAGCGAGCCCGAAGCAGCATTGCGCGGATTAGCGAAAGCCTTGCCACCCTCGTCGTTGATGCGCTCGTTCATTTCGTGAAACTCTTTGATTGGAAGATAAATCTCACCGCGAACTTCGACCACAGCAGGGTGGCCCTTGCCAGAGAGTTCGCGCGGAATCGATTTGATGGTGAGCACGTTTGCGGTGACATCTTCGCCAACGACGCCGTCACCACGAGTCGCCGCAGAAACCAACTTTCCGTTCTCGTAGCGCAAGTTGATGGCGAGGCCGTCAATCTTTAGTTCGCATAAAAACGGACCCTCGCCCGACTTTGTTATCCATGCGGCCATTTCTTCGCGACTGAAAACGTTGTCTAGCGACCACATGCGATCGAGGTGCTGCACCGGGGAGAAAGTGGTAGTTGCCTCACCGCCAACGCTCTGGGTTGGTGAATCGCCGGTAATCAAATCTGGATGTTCGGCCTCGAGTGCTTCGAGCTCACGCATGAGCGCGTCATATTCGGCGTCAGAAATCAGAACCGTGTCATTTGAGTAGTATGCGCGACGGTGTTTGTTGATTTCGTCGACCAGTTGCGAAACGCGTTTAGCGGCTGCCTCGTGGCTCATGCGCCTATTGTCTCGGCTTCTACCGACAGAGCGCTCACCGTGCGATCGATCGTGGCCTGACCCAAAACACGAGTGCCGTCATACAAAACAGCGGTCTGCCCAGGAGCCACACCCATTAGCGGGTCTCGCAACTTCATCACAATTTCGCCATCGACAACCGCCGCTAGGCAAGGCACCGCGTCTGCGTGGGCACGCACCTGCACATCGGCTTCAAACCAGGTGCTGGCATCCTTTGGTTCGCTGCCACACCAGGTGAAACGCGAACCGGCGAGTTCGACAACCGCAAGAGCGGCGTGCGAACCAACCACAACCTGGTTTGTCTTCGGGCGAATCTCTAGAACGAAACGTGGCTTGCCGTCGGCTGCCGGGCGACCAATGTTTAGACCCTTGCGCTGACCGATGGTGAATCCGTGAGCGCCGCTGTGCTGACCCAAAACGTTTCCGCTGCGATCAACAATTTCACCCTCTTTTTCGCCGAGTTTGTCGTTGAGCCAATCTTGCGTGTCACCCTCTGGAATGAAGCAGATGTCATAGCTGTCTGGCTTGTTGGCAACTGCCAATCCGCGCGCTGAGGCCTCGGCCCTGATGTCGTCTTTCGAAGCCGATGCCCCAATCGGAAAATACGCGTGCTTCAACTCTTTTGCGGTCAGCACTCCGAGAACGTAACTCTGATCTTTCGCGTATGCATTGCTGCGGTGCAATTCGAGTTCGCCGTCGTCACCGGTCAAGATGGTCGCGTAGTGCCCGGTGCAAACCGCATCGAAGCCGAGGGCGAGAGCCTTTTCGAGCAGAGCTGCAAACTTGATGCGCTCGTTGCAGCGCATACACGGATTCGGCGTGCGGCCCGCTGCGTATTCGGCGATGAAATCGTCGACAATTTCTTCTTTGAACTTTTCGCTGAAATCCCAGACGTAGTAAGGAATGCCGAGAATGTTGGCTGCGCGCTGCGCATCCATGCTGTCTTCGATTGTGCAGCAACCGCGTGAGCCTGTGCGCAGGGTGCCGGGCATGCGCGAGAGAGCTAAGTGAACGCCAACCACTTCGTGGCCGGCTTCAACGGCTCGAGCGGCGGCAACGGCGGAGTCAACTCCACCAGACATCGCAGCAAGAACCTTCATGGTTCAAGTTTAAGTCGGGTTTGCGCTGCGGGCGGTGGCAACTGCGGTTGGTAAAACCTGCAGAAAGTGGTCGATTTCGGCTTCTGTGGTTTGCAAACCCACCGTGATTCGCAGACACGAGTTGGCCTCTTCTTCTGAGCGACCCATGGCCAAGAGCACGTGCGAGGGTCGGTCAACACCGGCCTGGCAGGCAGAACCGGCCGAAACGGCGATATCTGCTTGATCAAGCAAGAAAAGCAAACCGTCAGACTTCAGCCCCTCAAAGGTGAAGTGTGCGTTGTGAGTCATCGACTCGGCCGAGCCGCGACTGAAGCGCGCACCTGCAATCGAACTCTCGATGCCAGCGCGCAAGCGCTCTACCAGTGCTCGGGTGTGCGAGTTGTGCTCTGGCATGTTGGCAACTGCCAAGCTCGCGGCATGGGCGAAGGCCTTGGCTCCGGCGGCGTTCATGGTGCCGCTTCTCATCGAGCGCTCCTGCCCGCCACCGTGAACCAGCGGGGTGAGGGTTTCAGAGCGAGAAAGAATAAGTGCGCCAACACCCACCGGGCCACCAACCTTGTGAGCCGAAATGCTAAGCGCCGATAGGCCTGAGTTCTTGAAGTCGATTGGCACGTGCCCGAAGGCTGCAATCGCGTCGCTGTGAACCGGAATGCCTTTCTTTGCCGCGAGCGCGGTGACGGTCTTTATGTCGTTGATAACACCAACTTCATTGTTGGCCCACATCATCGAAATCAGTGCGACTTCGGCACCTCGCTCAGCCAAGAAGTTTTCGAGCGCAGCTAGGTCAACCACTCCTTCATCGCTCACGCCTATCCATGCGATTTCTGC
>CAZSRJ010000141.1:0-2958 GCA_964609235.1 uncultured Rhodoluna sp. | reverse complement strand
AGCGTTTCGTTGCCTGGCTCGAAGTCGCTTACCAACCGAGAGCTTGTGCTGCTGGCGATGGTCGACTTCTCGCAGCATCCCACCCGCACGGTTCTAACCCCGCACGCCGGCGAATTGGCAGCGTTGCTAACTCGACTTGGCCACCCAATCGCTCGGGCCGAGGTCGAGACCTCGGCAGTCGAAGCGGCCGTTCTGGCTGCCAAGCTCACCGGTTGCGTTGTCTTGCTCAAGGGCAGCCTCACCCACCTGGCCACTGCGAGCGGCGATGTGCACACGCTTGGGCCGCTCTCTGCACAGCTTGCAACCGCAGGCACCGGTGACGTGCTCGCGGGAATGCTCGGCGCGCTTCTCGCAGCAAACAAAGTTGCAGTGCTCGCCGACGAGCAAGTTTTTCTCGACGCAATCGAACTTGCAGTTGAGCTGCACTCGCGCGCGGCCGAACTTGCGCATCTCGATGGCCCAGTTTCAGCCATGGATGTTGCCGAGTCGGTTAGAAAGGTAATCGCAGAACTCTCATGACCGATCTTGTTCAATCTGCAAAACGCAAGCCATTCGAAAGCATCTGGCTACTACTTATTGCGGGTCTCTTCGCACACCTGTGGTTGATTTACACCGGGCTTCGCTCGCCTAGCACCCCGATGGGCGACATCTTGTTTGCTTATCAACCGTGGGTGCAGTTCATGATCGACTCACAGAAGCTGCTCGGAATCAATGTCGACTGGGTTTACCCCTATCCGGCGATGATTCCGATGTGGGCGAGCGCACTGATAAACCCAAACGATTTTCAAGCAGGCTGGCTCACCATAATCACCGCGC
The DNA here is from genome assembly GCA_964609235.1 of uncultured Rhodoluna sp. Taxonomy (GTDB): domain Bacteria; phylum Actinomycetota; class Actinomycetes; order Actinomycetales; family Microbacteriaceae; genus Rhodoluna. The sequence goes on along the minus strand of CAZSRJ010000141.1, from coordinate 2,142 downwards.
TAAATCTCTTGCTGGTTGCGATGATTGCAAACTTCGGAAAGCAGAATGCCGATTCGCAACTTCGATTTAGTGCGGCGTGGTTTTGGATTTTCTTTTTGGTCGTTCTCGGCCCGGTGTCGATTTCTCGGGTTGATTCGTTCAGCGTGGCTGTTGCGCTGCTCGGTGTAATGGCTCTAGTCAATCGCAAGCTAAACGCCTCTACCGCATGGTTTGCCGTGGGCGCTGCCATCAAGATCTGGCCAGCGGCACTTTTGGTTTCGGCAATGGCAGCCAGCAAGTATCGCTTGAGAATTCTGATTTCGGCAGCCACCACCGCTGCGATTATCGTTGTGGTCGGCTTTTTGCTCGGGGCAAACATGAGCATGTTCAGCTTCTTGGCTAATCAGAGTGACCGAGGAATTCAAATCGAGTCACCTATCGCCGGATTCTTCTTGTGGGCTGGTGTTTTGGGGCTAAGCAACAACGAGATCTACTACGACACCGTCATGCTTACCTTTCAGGTGGCCGGCGATGGGGTCAACCTAGTTTCTTCGTTGATGACGGCAGCCATGGCCGTGGCCATTGCAATCACGGCTTTCTTGGCCTGGCGAGCAGCGAAGGCGGGCGCTAGTTATCGGGTGATTATGCCGGTTGCGGTGCTCACGGCAACCCTCGACCTGATTGTGTTCAACAAAGTCGGCTCTCCGCAGTTTGTTACCTGGCTGGCCGTGCCGGTTATTCTCGGCATTCTTTTCTCGGCTCAGAAATGGCGCTTGCCGCTGTTCTCGGTTATTGCGATTGCCTTGCTAACCAACCTGGTTTATCCGGTGTTCTACCAAGATTTGCTGCAACTCAACCCGGCTGCATTGGGGCTGGTTAGCGTTCGCAACTTGTGTTACATCGCGCTTTTGGTTTGGGCCAACATTCGTCTCTCTGCACTTGCCAAGGTCGACAAAACGGTGCCGGCGAACTAGTTGTTCAACAGCTGCTCAAGCAGCGGGCCAACAGCATCGCGCTCGATTAGAAAACCGTCGTGACCGAAGGCAGAGTCAACCACGTGCAGCTTGTCTCCAACCAACTTTGAGGTGAGGCCTTGCGCGATTATCTGCTGACCCTCAATCGGAAACAACCTGTCGCTAGAAATCGCAACCACTAACGTCTTTGCTTCGATTCGCTTGAGCGCTGCATCAACCGAAATTCGACCGCGACCGATGTCGTGCGAGTTCATTGCGTTTACGAGAGTTATGTATGAATTTGCATCAAAGCGCCGAGTGAACTTGTTGCCGTGAAAATCGAGATAGCTCTCAACGGCAAAACGCCCGCTGCCTCCTAGCGGGTTCACATTTGACTGCCAGGCGCGATCGAAACGTTCGTTGAGCTCATTTGGTGAGCGATAGTTCAATAGCGCCATTCTTCGCGCGAGCGCGAGTCCGCGGTGTGGGCCGAAACCAGGTTTTGCATCGTAGTAATGCCCGTTGTTGAAAGCTGGATCTGTCATAACCGCTTCAACCTGAACCGAATTCAGAGCGATGTGGTCGGCAGAAGAAACCGGCGGCGCTGCAATAACAGCAAGGCGACCCACCGCCTGTGGATATTCGATTGCCCATTCGAGTGCCTGCATGCCGCCCATCGAACCGCCGATAACTGCTGCCCACTTATTGACTCCGATGACCTCAGAGAACCGCTTCTGCGCTGTTACCTGATCTCGAATCGTGATGAATGGAAAGTCTGAGCCATATTCGATGCCGTTGGCTGCGAGCGATGATGGCCCGGTTGAGCCCTGGCAACCGCCGAGCATGTTTGGGGCGATCACCCACCACTTGTCTGTGTCGATTGCCAAACCAGGGCCGATGATTCCGTTCCACCAGCCCTCGGTTGGGTGCGGTTTTGAGGCAGGGCCGGTTGCGTGAGAGTCACCGGTTAGCGCGTGCAATACCAGAATCGCGTTGCTCTTGTCGGGGTTTGGTTCGCCCCAGCTTTCGAAGGCAATGCGAACCGAAGTGAGTTTGCGACCGTTTTCAAGCTCAAGTTCACCCACTGAAGCAAATTGGCGGTCGCCAGACGGGTCGCCATCTCGCCAAGCGCCGGTGGCGGGCGGGCGGCCGATAAGCTGGCGACTCAACTCTTCGGTAATGAAGGCTGATGGCACCGAGTCTTCTGAGC
>CAZSRJ010000140.1:0-2969 GCA_964609235.1 uncultured Rhodoluna sp. | reverse complement strand
AAGTCGAAGCTCACCGGCATCGCGCCACACCAGATCACCGATACCTTCGGCTCAGACGCATTTCGCTACTACTTCATGAAGGCGATTGCCTTCGGCAGCGACGGCTCGTTCTCTTGGGAAGACCTCTCGGCTCGCTACCAGTCAGAACTTGCCAACGGTTTCGGCAACCTGGCCTCACGCGCGATTGCCATGATTCACCGTTACTTCGATGGTGCATTGCCAGAACCCGGTGTCGCAACCGAAGCCGAACTTGAGATTCAGAGAATCGCTGCCGAGGCGGTGCGGGCCGCCGATGAGGCAATCGACGAGGTAGCCATCCATGATGCAATCGCCCAGGTGTGGACCCTGGTTGACGCCCTGAACCTCTACATCACAGTGCAGGAGCCTTGGGTGCTTGCCAAAGACGAGGCCAACCGCGAGCGTCTCGGAACGGTTTTGTATACGACAGCAGAGGGTCTGCGTGCCCTGGCCGTGCTGCTTTCGCCGGTTGTGCCAAAGGCAACGGCAAAGCTCTGGTCGGCCCTTGCCGCCCCTTCGCTCGGAGACCTAGCCGACCGCCCAATTCGCGAGGCCGCCGACTGGGGTCAGTTGCCAGCCGGCGCCAAGATCGCCGAACTCGAACCGCTGTTTCCTCGCATCGACACTGAAACCAAGTAGTTCAAGTGGCCGAAGAGCAGTTCTCACGCAGCACGAGCGCCGGCGAAGATTCTCAGAAGCGCAAGCTTGAGTATCCACCGCTGCCAGAGCCGCTCGAAGTTGGCACCTATGACAATCACTGCCACCTCGAGTTCTCGTTTGATGACGCCGAACCGCCGATGCCGTGGAAGGAAAATCTAGATAAGGCCACCTCGGTCGGCATGCTCGGTGTCGTGCAGGTTGGCGTGACCCTCGAGAGTTCGAAGTGGTCGGCTTGGCTCGCTGCAAACGAGCCTCGCGTTCTAGCCGCGGTTGCGTTGCACCCAAATGAAGCTCCGCTCTACGAAAACATTCAAGCACTGGATGCCGCCATCGCCGAAATTGCCGAGCTCGCCAAGCAGCCGCGCGTGCGTGCCATTGGCGAAACGGGATTGGATTTTTATCGCACCGAAGGCGAAGAGAGTGTTTTTCTTCAGCAGCACTCTTTTGAAGAGCACATTCGCATCGCAAAAGAAAATGACATCGCTCTGATGATTCACGATCGCGACGCGCACGAAAAAGTTGTCGAAACTTTGCATCGTGTTGGTGCACCAGAGAAAGTTGTTTTTCACTGCTACTCGGGCGATGCGCAACTTGCCGAGATTTGCAACGAAAACGGCTGGTACATGTCGTTCGCCGGAAACATCACTATCAAGCGCAACCAAGATTTTCGCGATTCGCTCAAGTTAGCCAGACCAGAGTTGGTTCTGGTTGAGACCGACGCACCTTTCTTGTCTCCCGAGCCATATCGCGGTCGCGCTAATTCGCCATATCTGGTTCCGATCACGGTGCGATTCATGGCAGAGCAGCTTGGCATCACCGCAAACGAAATGGCGACCCGGCTCAACCAAAACACCGAGCGGGTTTACGGCTCTTGGCAAGAGGGGCTCGCGTGAGCGGGGTAGCGGCGTCTTCGGTCGAGCTGCTGGGCGCGGTCGACATCCGTGAATTGGCGGCCAAACTCGGAGTGGTGCCAACCAAGAAGCTCGGGCAGAACTTCGTTACAGACCCAAACACCATTCGACGCATCGTGGCCGCGGCCAAGCTTGACGGCTCTGAAACCGTGGTCGAGATCGGGCCTGGGCTTGGCTCGCTGACCCTCGGGTTGCTCGAGGTTGCCAAGAAGGTCGTTGCCGTCGAGATCGACCCCAAGCTAGCGAGCGAACTAGAAGCCACAATTGCCAAGCGCGCGCCGGGCAAGGCCTTCGAACTGGTCAAGAACGATGCCCTGAAGGTTGGCGAGCTGCCGCATGCGCCAACCGCGCTAGTGGCAAACCTGCCATACAACATTTCGGTGCCGGTGCTGCTGCACTTTCTCGAAACCTTCGATTCGATTCGATTCGGGCTGGTGCTCGTGCAGGCCGAGGTGGCTCATCGTCTGGCTGCTGGCCCGGGCAATAAGGTTTACGGAATTCCGAGCGTGAAGCTCGCCTGGTATTCCGAGGCGGCTCTAGCCGGAAACATCGGGCGAAACGTTTTTTGGCCTGCCCCCAATGTTGATAGCGCGCTTGTCTACTTTGCAAAACGCGATGTTGCTCTCGGCAGCCAAGCCGAACGACTTGCGACTTTCGAAGCGGTTGACGCCGGCTTCTCACAGCGACGCAAAACCCTGCGCCAAGCCCTCGCCGATTGGGCGGGTTCTGCTGCTCGCGCAGAAGAAGTTTTGGTAGCCGCGAAGGTTAGCCCGCAGGCGCGTGCCGAAGAACTTAACGTGCACGACTTCTTAAGAATTGCGCAGGCCAGAAATGTCTGAAGTTTCAAAGCGCAGCGGTCAGCTGCAATACACCTTCACTAAACACATCGCTTGTGCCGAGGGCCCGCTGTTTTTGATTCTCAGCGATGTAGATCGTTGGCCCGGCAACTTGCACGCGAGATTGCTTTCATCAAATGGCGAGACCGAACTCCCCGTTGCCTTTCGCGACCATTCCCGAGCGACGATGCGCTTCGAAAAGTTGGCCGGGGCAGTGAATCGAATCACGGTCGAACACGAGGCAAGTGCTAACGCTTCTGGTGCACCCGCCGGTTTCGACTACGAGATCTTCTGGTTTGAACTCTTTGAAATGTTGAACGCTCGACTCATGCCGAATCAGGTTGCTATCGCAGATGCCCCCGGCAAGGTAAACCTCTTTTTCAAAGTTGGGCCGCTAGGCGAAGACGGATTTCACAACGTTGCGAGCCTCTATCTGGCGGTTGACCTGCGCGAAACCGTGACCGCCCAGATTGCCACCGAATACAGCGTGAAGGTAACCGGTTCGCTCGGTGACTTTCAGTTGCTCGCCGTGCCAACCGACGAG
>CAZSRJ010000139.1:0-2982 GCA_964609235.1 uncultured Rhodoluna sp. | reverse complement strand
CGATTTCTGACTTCTTGGCTACTCGTTTCACAATCGCTGTTCTCGTCATGATTCTGATTCGTCCAAGCGTTCTTAAGTTGATTCGTCTCGACATGCTTAAGGTCGGTGCTCCGCGAAGCACTTATCGCCGCTGGAATTTCACGCGTGGTCTTCGCTGCAAATGACCCGGGTGAAGTGTCGAGTGGTGGCGCCGAGAAACTTGCGCGAGCCGGCGTTGAAGTTATCGAGGGAATTCTCGAAGACGAAGCAGAAGATCTAATTCGCATCTGGAAGACCGCAACTCAAAAACAGCGCGTATTCGTAACAATCAAGTGGGCTTCGACTCTCGACGGCAGAACCGCAGCAAACGATGGCACTTCAAAATGGATAAGCGGCGAGGATGCCCGCTTCGATGTTCACTCGCGCCGCTCACGAATCGACGCGATTGCAGTTGGCACGAACACCGTCGAGATCGACGACCCAGAACTAACCGCGCGCACACCTGACGGCACTCTCTATGAGCACCAGCCGCTTCGCGTGGTGATCGGCATGCGAGCCCTCGAGGGCAGCAAACGCGTCTTTAGCAATGCTGCCGAGACCCTGCGATTCGAGACTCACGACCTCGAGCACGTTACCCGCGAACTGTTCAAACTCGGCCACCGCCACCTTTGGGTTGAGGGCGGTGCAGAGCTGGCAAGCGCCTTTGTTCGCGCCGGTCTGGCCGATCAGCTGCTGGTTTACCTAACCCCTACCCTGCTTGGCGGCGATCGCCTGGCCCTGAAAGACCTGGGCATCGAGACCATGAGCGAAATCAGCCGCTGGCAATTCGACGAGGTTGAGTTGCTTGGCGAAGACCTATTGATTAGCGCCAGCCCGGCGGCACAGATAGAAGGCGACAACTAATGTTCACCGGAATTATTGAAGAACTCGGCAGAGTAAAGAAGATCGAACAGCAGGCAGACGCCGTTCGACTAACGCTCGAAGGCCCAACTGTGGTTAGCGATGTGAAGCGCGGCGATTCGATTGCGGTCAGCGGCACTTGTTTGACCGCAGTCGAATTCGACGACACGTCTTTCACGGCAGACGTGATGAAAGAAACGCTCGACCGCACTTCGCTCAGTGAGCTAAAGGTCGGCGACCCCGTCAACCTCGAGCGCGCAATGACTGCCGCAACGCGCTTCGGCGGTCACGTTGTGCAGGGTCACGTTGACGGCGTTGGCAAAATCATTTCGCGCGAACCTAGCGAGAACTGGGAGTGGTTGCGCGTGAGCATCCCGGTTGAATTGATGAAGTACATCGTGCTCAAGGGTTCAATCACTATCGACGGTGTTTCACTAACCGTCAACGAGGTCGGCGACGACTTCATCGGGCTCAGCCTGATTCCAGAAACACTCGCACTTACCACGCTTGGCAGCAAGCAGGTTGGCGCGAAGGTCAACGTCGAGGCAGACGTCATGGCAAAGCACATCGAACGACTACTCGAAGCAAGGAAAAACTAATGCAACTATCAACCATTGAGTCAGCACTCGAGGCACTTCGCGCAGGCAAGCCCGTGCTTGTTGCCGATGCAGCCGATCGTGAGAACGAGGGCGACGCCATCATTTCTGCCGAGTTGGTTACCCCCGAGTGGATGGCCTGGCTCGTGAAGAACACCACCGGATTTCTCTGCGTGCCGATGGAAGAGTCTCGGGCAAACGACCTTGACCTGCCGTTGATGACCACGAACAACAAAGACCCGCACGGCACCAACTACACAATCACCGTGGATGCCAGCAACCGCAAGGCCACCGGGGTTAGCGCCGAGGAGCGCGCCAACACCGCCAACGTGCTGGCAGACCCGAAGTCGAACCCCGAGTCGCTGATTCGCCCGGGTCACATGCTGCCGCTCAGGTCGCATCCGGCGGGTGTGCTTGGCCGCGCCGGTCACACCGAGGCAACCGTAGACCTGCTCAAACTAGCCGGCCTAAACCCGGTTGGCGTTATTGGCGAAATGGTTAGCGAAGACGGCAGCATGATGCGCCTGCCAGAGTTGATCGAGGTTGGTGCTCGCGAGAATCTGCCGGTTGTGACTATCGAGCAGATTGTCGATTACCTCACCACCCACGAAATCGCCCACACCGACAACCCAAAGAACCGAATTCGCCTCGACGCGGTTGCCAAGTTGCCAAGCACCCATGGAAATTTCACCCTGCGCGGCTACTACGACATCAAGACCACAGCAGATCACGTTGCAATCATCTCTGGAAACCCGATGGGTGAAAACGTTTTGGTTCGCATGCACAGCGAGTGCATCACGGGTGAGGCTTTCGGTTCGCTAAAGTGTGAGTGTGGCCTGCAGCTCGAATTTGCTCTCGACCAGATTGCGAATGACCCAAACGGTGGCATCGTGATTTATCTTCGCGGGCAAGAAGGTCGCGGCATCGGCCTGCTGAACAAGCTTCGCGCCTACTCGCTTCAAGACCAGGGTTACGACACGGTTGACGCAAACCTCGCACTCGGGCTTCCGAGCGAAAACCGCGAATACGGTGCGGCCGTTGCTATTCTGCGTGACATGGGAGTTAGCAGCGTTCGACTGATGACAAACAACCCGGCAAAGAGCGGCTTCTTGAACAACGCGGGCATTCCGGTAAATGAGTATGTTCCGGTGCTTGTTGGGCAGGCTCTAGAAAATGCCGGGTATATGGCGACCAAGCGTGCTCGCATGGGGCACATTCTTCCGGAGGAGCACTAATGGCTGGTGGAGCACCGAACTTCAACGTCGATGCAAGCGAACTTCAGGTGGCCGTGCTGGTTACCGGTTGGCACAAGAAAGTCATGGATGGCCTGCAGGCCGGAGCCGAGCGCGCGCTCAAGGCCGCGGGTAACGACACCTACGAGATCTGGAACGTGCCAGGCGCTTTCGAACTGCCGCTTGCTGCCCAGTATGCGATCGACCAGGGTGCTGACGTTGTGATTGCGCTCGGTTGCGTAATCTACGGCGAGACTCCGCACTTCGAGTATGTC
>CAZSRJ010000138.1:0-3001 GCA_964609235.1 uncultured Rhodoluna sp. | reverse complement strand
TTGGACGGCGAGCATTCTCTTAGCTCTCGGTGGGCTCGTGCTCTACCGCTTCACTCGGCCAATAATTCTCGGCAAGAAACGACGCGCTCGCGCACGCTGGCTTGCACCGCTCGGCTTGGTGGGTGGGTTCATCGATTCAACGGGTGGCGGCGGTTGGGGGCCGGTAGTTACCACCTCGCTGACTGCTTCGAACGCGCTCGAGCCGCGCAAGGCTATCGGAACAACCAACACTGCTGAGTTTGTGATCGCACTTGCGGCGAGCATCGGCTTCTTTATTGGTCTTGGGGCAGAGCAGATTCCCTGGGATGCAGTCGGCGCGCTTCTCATCGGTGGCGCACTGGCCGCACCTATCGCGGCGTGGTTAGTGAGCAAAGCCCCGCAACGGTTGCTTGGAATCTTGGTTGGAAATCTGATCATCGCTTTGAACGTTCGACAGCTCAGCATCTCGTTTGAATTTCCGCCGGTCGCCTCAATCAGCGCCTATTCGGCGCTAGTCATTTTGCTTGTCGTTTCAGTGGTTTACGGTGTCAAGTTGCTCAAGCAAGACAAGCTCGGCCTCACCGAATAGCTTTGATGCAATTCACCGAAATTGACATCGCGCAAGATTCGGGTGTGCTGCTCGAAAAACACTTCGCCGGCCTTCACTCGGGCGGGGGCGTCAGCAGCATCAAAGGTGGACAAACCGCAGCCGATGAGGCGCTGGCGAACCTAGACATTCGCCGCTATGCCTCCGACCGCTCCGAGGTGCTGCCGGTCAACCGCCGCGGTGCAACAGTTCTGTCTCCATACATTCGTCACAACCTGCTCACCCTTCAACAGGTCTGGGATGCCGTTGCGAGCGCACCGACAAACGATCGTGAGAAGTATCGCGACGAGTTGCTCTGGCAGGAGTATGCGCGTCATCTCTATGCCCGAATCGGCACCTCGTTTTTCGAGAACCTTCGTTACGAGCAGACTCGCGAACGCACCGGCGATGGCTGGAACCGTGACATGCTCTGCATTGACACCGTGGTCGGTGAGCTCGAAGAAGACGGCTGGCTGGTGAACCAAACTCGCATGTGGCTGGCATCACACTGGACGGTTCGCAATGGAAAGGGCTGGCTGCACGGCCAAGAGCGTATGTATCAAAACCTGCTGGATGGCTCGCGAGCAGCCAACCTACTGGGTTGGCAGTGGACGGTCGGCTCGGCTGGCAAACCTTACGGCTTTGCCCGCTGGCAGGTTGAGAAACGTGCCCCCGGTCTTTGCTTCAAGTGCCCGCTGAAGAAGAATTGCCCAATCGAACAGTTTCCCGACGAAGTGCAGCTGCCAAGCATCGAGCGTCTTGACTTGCTTTCGCACGATGGGCAACTCGAGCGCACAACCGGCCCAACCCAAGCGCTCAAGTTTGCCGAGCCACAAGAGGTTCTGATAACAATCGACTCAATGGGTGACGCCGATGCGGCGCTGCAGGCGCATCCGAGCTTGCCCGCGATATTTGTTTTCAATCGTGACGCACTCGCGAAGTTACAACTTTCGTCGAAGCGCATTCACTTCTATCTTGAGACCCTGACAGATCTTGCCAATCGTCGAGAAGTGCGCGTTTATCTTGGCAGCCCATACGAGTATGCAAAGAGTCACGCAGTTGCCGTGACCTATGCGCCGGTGCCGAGCTTCGCGAAGTTCGAGCATGTGGCCGAGCTGCACCCGTATCCGTGGCTAAAGAAGCCGCATGCCGGAAACGTTCAGTCGTTCAGTGCCTGGCGCAACAAAGTCAAATAGCTAACCAGACCGACTAGCGGCTGTGGAATGCCAAAACCTGTTTCGCAAAAGCGGCAGATAGATCCCAGGCCTGCTTTCGGTAACTCGCTGCCAGAGCGTGCGACTTGGCAATCTGCTCGTCGAGGTCGATTCCCTCGCGCAGAAACGCGCGGCGGTAGGTGCTGAGCCAAGCCAACTGCTGCGAAAGGCCGACCTCTGGGTGAAACTGTGTCGCCCAAGCGCTTGAGCCAACCCTGAAGGCCTGCTTGATGCCATTGGTTTCGCCGAGCAAAACTGCGTTATCTGGCAGATCGAAAGTGTCGTAGTGAAAGTGAAATGCGTCAGCCGTCTCGCCCAAGGCCCCGATCACCGGGTCGTTCGCAGCCTCAGGAAGCATGTCTACTTTGGTCCAGGCAAACTCTCCGGTCTCGGCCTTGTAGACCCGACCGCCGGCCGCCGAGGCGAGCAGTTGCGAGCCAAAGCAAAGCCCAAGCAGGGGAGTCTCGGTCTCTAGCGCCCATGCCATGATTTTGCGCTCGTGCGACATCCATGGGTGTTCGGCCTCTTCGAGCACACCCGCGTGGGCACCGAGCGAAATGACACCCGAATACTGCCCGAGCTCTTCAAGCACCGGGCGGCCATCGCCGTCGTTCTGGGCATCCCAGGTGTCCATGAGAATGCCGGCCTCGGCTATCGGGTTGGCCATTTCGTTTAGATGGTCGTCGATGTCGTGCACGATCACGAGAATCTTGGGCTGGTTGCTCATGGGGTCCTTTCGCTAAAGCAATCGTATTGCCCAGAGGCATAGACTCGAAGTCATGGCAAGTGAACACAATCACATTCCAGAACTTTCGCAACTCAGAACCCGTCACAGCTCAAAGTGGAGACGTTACGGAAACGACGTGCTACCAATGCACGTTGCAGAAATGGATTTCGAAATTTCAACTGGAATTCGCGAAACTCTCAAAAAGATGATCGACGAATCAGACCTCGGATACCTCGGCCCAGTTGCCGAGGTTGGTGCGGCGTTTTCTAAATACGCCACCGAACGCTGGAACTGGCAAGTTGACGCAACTCGGGTGAAGTTAGCCACGGATGTTGGTGTGGCCGCAGTCGAGCTTTTTAGAAAACTGGTTAAGCCGGGCGACAGAATCATGCTCAACTCGCCGGTTTACACAAACTTTTGGCACTGGATTCCAGAGGCGCAGGCAGAGATTGTCGACGTGCCGCTCGACCGCGCTCGCGGTTGGCGACTCGACCT
>CAZSRJ010000137.1:0-3033 GCA_964609235.1 uncultured Rhodoluna sp. | reverse complement strand
CAGCGCGCCGCCGAAGAAATGAAGCTCACCGCCATCGCCGCCCGCAAGCTAGGGGTCGACACCGTGGTTGGTTTCACCGGCTCATCGATCTGGCAGTATGTGGCGATGTTTCCGCCGGTGCCGCAATCTGTAATCGACCAGGGTTACGAAGACTTCGCCAAACGTTGGAACCCAATCATGGATGTCTTCGACTCGGAAGGTGTTCGCTTCGCACTCGAGGTGCACCCATCCGAGATTGCTTATGACTACCACACCACGCGCATAGCGCTCGATGCCATCGACAACAGAAAAGCGTTCGGGCTCAACTGGGATCCGAGCCACATGATTTGGCAAGACATCGACCCGGTCAATTTCATTCTCGACTTCGCCGACCGCATCTATCACGTTGACTGCAAAGACACTCGCGTATTTAGAAATGACGGTCGCAGGGGTCGCATGGGTTCGCACTTGAACTGGGCAGACCCGAGACGTGGATGGTCATTTGTTTCTACCGGTCGCGGCGATGTCGACTGGGAGTCGAGTTTCAGAGCGCTTCGAACAATTGGCTACAACGGCCCAATCTCAGTTGAGTGGGAAGACGCCGGCATGGATCGACTTCACGGCGCGGCCGAGGCAGTCGGTTTTATCAAGAGCCTGATGTGGAAGAGCCCCGAGCGTTCGTTTGACGAAGCGTTCTCGGTAGATTCAGCAGCTAGCGAAGACTAGCGAGAACTATCGATCCGGTGTTGTTCGCCTTTGCGTAGTCTTCATCGAGACACGCACTGCTGAACGCAATGGTCGAATCGCTCGCGCGCACCGCACAGTCAAAGATTCCCTTTGGCCCGCCAGCTTGATTTTCTTCTGTCGGCAGTTTTACCAGCAACTCAGAATTACCATCGGCGTTGAATTTTCGAATCTCACCTTTGAATGCCATCGCAACATAGAGATTGCCGCTGGCGTCAAAAGATAAACCGTCTGGCCCGGCGCCGCTTTCGCATTCGAATCTTTTGACCAATTGCACATCATGATCGACAAAGCTGATTCGATCGGCAAAGGTTTCGGCAACGGCGAGTAAGCCGTTCTGTCGCTCGCAACCATTCGGAAACACGAAATCCGCGGGGGTTAGGTTCACCTCTCTGGTGGCCGAGAGTCGAAAGAGAGCCGAGGCAACCGGCTCATCTCTCTCGGGGTCGAAGCCATAACCGCCAACCCAGGCGGTGCCGTCGGGGTCAACGTGCATGTCGTTTAGCGGATGTTCGGTTAGGTGAGAAAGGTCGGCGTGAACCGAAAGCTCACCCCTGCCGTCTAGCTTCAAGACCTTTCGCTTCAAGCAATCGACCACCAAGAGATCGCCATCGGGTGTAAAGCCGAGACCACCCGGCATCTCTGGCCCGCCATCTGACTGAGAAAGTTTCACCGTGGCGCCGAGGTTCGGGTTCCAGGCGATGACTGCTCCCCTGAACATATCGCTGAACCAAAGCTCTTCACCGCGCCAGCGCAAAGACTCGGCAAAGCCAAGACCCTCGAGGGTTTTCAGAGTCTGAAGATTGGCCATAGCTAGAAGGTTGCCGTGAGGCCGCCATCGATGGTGATGGTCTGACCGGTGATGTAGGTGTTCGTGCGACCGCTCAGCCACAAGACCGATTCGGCAATCTCCTCTGGCTTCGACGCTCGTCTGAGCGGAAGCCTTCCGGTTTCGACATATTGCTTGCGAAATTCTTCGGTGTCTGCCTCGTCGATGCCGTTTTCATCAAGACTCATCTGAGTTCGCACGAAACCAGGCGCAACCGCATTTGCCAGAATGCCAAACTCTGCACCGGCCAAAGCAAAAGATCGAGTTGCCGCTTCGAGCCCGGCCTTTCCAACGTCATAGGCCAACGCGTCTTGCCGTGAGAACTTGGCGTGCACGCTGGTGATGTTAACGACGCGACCGAAACCATGCGACTTCATCGAGTCAAACACCTGCGACATCAGATCAATCGGTGCCTCGAGATTCACAGCCCAAACCGATTGCCAGTCTTTCAAAGATGAATCACCGAAAGGAGTAGATCGGTAGATGCCGGCAACATTCACGAGCACATCAATCGCGCCGAGTTGCGCAAGCGCAGACTTCACCACTCGTTCGCGTTCTGAAGGCAACGATAGATCTGCCTGCAACCAACCCTCACCGGCTTGATAGTCGACACCAAAAACTGCGTCGCCACGATCGCGAAGCGATTCCGCAACGCTGCGGCCAATTCCGCTGGCGACTCCTGTGACAAGAGTTCTAAGCTGCTGGTTCAAGTGACTCATCTACCTTTCTAAAGAACTGCAACGACGTTGTCCATGAAATAGTTTCACCCGCAGCCAAGAAGGGCCCGGCCGAATCGTTTGCTCCAAGCCCGTGCGCCACGTTTGTTGGCTCGATGCCAAGTGCATAGACCTGACTGTTCCAGGGTGCGTCGGTTGATGTGGCGAACTCCTGCCAAATTAGCGCGTGGTCTAACCCTTGCCAGTCGATTCTTGCCACCCAGCCCGAAACTTCAACCGAAATGCTCTTGTTTTTCGGGTTCGCAAGCGCGAATACCTTGGCCGGCTGGGCAACCGATAACCGGCTGAACTCCAAGGCCGGCACGGATGGTTGGCCCGTGGCTTCGAGGGGTGCACCCGAATAGTCGAGTTCGACGATGGTGGCAGCCGGGCAAAAAATCAGTTCTGCAACTGCGCCGTGCTTGAGCGGCTGCAAAAAGTCTGAGCCCAAGATCAGGTGCTCGGCGAAACCAACCGCCTTGCGATGTGACGAGTGGTTTGTCGCCGTGGTTTCTGCGGTGACCACCCCGGCTGAAACACTCCATCTGCGAGATAGTTCGATTTCGCCTCGGCTGTCGATCCAGTTCAAAGTCAGGCTGTCTGGGTTCACTTCGGTGATTGCCCAGGTTGCCTGCGAAGCTGCACCGTGAAATGCCGGTTCTGCAGATTGCTCAGTTGCTGACCCGGTGTTTGGTGCGCAGAGCTGCCAACCGCCGCGCCAGTTTTCAACCCAAGCGCGTTCATCGGCAGCCGGCACTTGCGAGG
>CAZSRJ010000136.1:0-3042 GCA_964609235.1 uncultured Rhodoluna sp. | reverse complement strand
AAGGCGGCAGCCGGCGGCAAGGCCACAGCCCGTACCACCGGCCGTGGCACTCGCGTGGCGGCTGGCAAGTCGGTTCGCGATGGTTCACGACGTGGCGAGTTTCTTGCCCCAACCGCTCGCACTGCGGGTTCTGCGGGTGCGGCTCGTCGCTCGGGTGATCGCGTAAGCAAGGCAACCGACGCCGCCGAAGTTCTTTCTGGTCGCAACTCGGTGCTCGAAGCTCTTCGCGCAAAAGTTCCGGCAACAGCCCTGTTCATCGCAACGCGCATCGAGATGGATGATCGCGTAAAGGAAGCTTAGAAGATTGCCGCGGCTCGAGGCATCGCAATCAACGAGGTAACCAGACCGGAGATTGACCGCATGACCGGTTATGACTCGGTGCACCAGGGCATCGCTCTGCAGGTTCCTCCATACAAATATCAGCACCCGATGGAAATGCTCGACACGATTTTGTCGCGCGGGCAGAATCCTCTAATTGTTGCGCTCGATGGAATCACCGACCCGAGAAACCTCGGTGCGATTATTCGTTCGGTTGCCGCTTTCGGTGGTCAGGGTGTAATTGTTCCGCAGCGTCGCTCAACCGGTGTCACTGCTTCAGCTTGGAAGACCTCTGCAGGTGCCGCAGCTCGAGTGCCGGTTGCTCTCGCGGCAAACCTGAACGCAACACTAAAAGAGCTCAAGAAGCGCGGCTGTTTCATCGTTGGTCTAGACGGCGATGGCGACATGCAGATGCACGATTTCAAACTCGGCACCGAACCGCTGGTTCTAGTAATCGGTAGCGAAGGCAAGGGGCTTTCTCGTTTGGTTCAAGAAAACTGTGACGCGATTGCTTCGATTTCGATTCACGGCAACGCCGAGTCGCTCAACGCGGGCATCGCCGCTTCGGTTGCGCTTTACGAAGTCAGCAAGCGCCGCCTAGAAAAGTAGGCCGAGGCCGGTTGAGGCCTGCATAAAGATGCGTTGCTAGACGAGATCTCGCCAGTCGGTCTCTTCGTCGTCAACCGCAATAATCATGCCGGTCGGCACCGCGTCGGGCAGGGTTATGCTGCCCGTGGTTGGCGCCAGATAGGCCTCTTCGTCGCGCCTGAAAGCCAGCACGTTGGTCACATAGCTCTGCACAGCTTCAAGCAGCGGGATGCCGCGCTGTTCATTCTCGGCCTTGTACCAGCGGTGCTCTAGCACCTGGTGAAAAATCTCGGCGGGCTCAAGTTTGCCGCGCATCTCAAGCGGAATCGCGTTGACCACCGGCTCGTAAACCTTGCTCGTCCACTCGTGGGCGAGAACCTCTTCGTCGGCTCCGGGTCGCTGGTGCTTCAGTTTGTATTCGTCGATCGAGTTCAACAGGCGCCTGGCTTGGTTTTCTTCGACGTCGAGACCGGTGAGCTGAAGCAATCGTCTTGCGTGGTGACCAGCGTCAACAACCTTTGGCTGAATTCGAACCTTGTTGCCGTCTTCTTCGCTCACGATGGTTAGCTCACCGATATCAAACCCAAGTTCGTTCAACTGCTGCACTCTGCGCGAAATCTTCCAGCGCTCTTTTGACTCAAAAATTTCTGCACCGGTGAGCGACTTCCAAAGCTCACGGTATTGATTCACGATTCGATTTGATATTTCAACCGGATCAATTCCGACCTGTGCGTTTCCGCTTGCAATCAAATCCATGAGTTCGCCAGCGATGTTGATGCGAGCTATTTCGAGATCGTTTTCGCGTTGCCCAGTAGACAAGCCGTTTTCATAAAGTTGACCGGTTTCGGCATCGACAAGGTAGGCGGCAAACGCGCCGGCATCGCGGCGAAACAAAGTGTTAGAAAGTGAAACGTCGCCCCAGAAGAACCCGGTAACGTGCAGTCGCACGAGCAGCAGCGCAAGTGCGTCAACTAGTCGCTTTGCAGTTTCGAGACGCAAACCCTGAGACCACATTGCGCGGTAGGGAAGCGAGAACTTGAGGTGGCGTGTGATTAGCGCCGCCATGAGCGGTTCGCCGTTTGCATCCGTGCGATTGCTCACAACCGCAAATGGCTCAACGCTCGGCACAGAAAGCTTGTTGAGGTTTTTGAGCATGTCATATTCGCGACGGGCCAACTCGGGCAGGGTCTCTTTGATCGCGATTACATAGTTGCCGAGGTGGGCGAAGCGCACGATGTGGCGACTAAGCCCCTTTGGCAAGGCGGCGATTGTCTCGGCGGGCCACTCTTCTAATGGCAAATGCCACGGTAGGTCCAGCAGTGCTGGCTCTACCGTGGCAGCCGTTATATCTAGAGATGAACTCAATTAGTTGAGGCGGTCGCCTGAAACTGCATCGAAGATGTGAACGATCGCGTCGCCAGCAGCCTTCAAGAACACAGTCTCGCCAGCCATTGGGTGTGAGCGACCATCGACGCGAGAGACAACGTCAATCGCCTTGCCGTTGATCTGAGTAGAACCGTATAGGTAGCCGTCGGCACCTAGTTCTTCGATAACGTCAATCTGAACCTCGATGCCCTCTTTCTTGGTGAGGTCAAGGTTCTCTGGGCGAAGACCTACCCACACGGTGTCACCCGATGCCTTCGAGAGAATCGATGCCGAAACCGGAAGCACGGTGTTACCAAACTGAACTCCACCGGCAACCTTGTTTAGCTCGAGCAAGTTCATCGATGGTGAACCGATGAAGCCGGCAACGAATAGGTTGTTTGGCTTTTCGTAGAGGTTTCTCGGTGTGTCAACCTGCTGAAGAATTCCATCCTTCATAACTGCAACGCGGTCACCCATGGTCATTGCCTCGACCTGGTCGTGGGTTACGTAAACGGTGGTTACACCGAGGCGGCGCTGAAGCGACGCGATCTGAGTGCGAGTCTGAACGCGAAGCTTCGCATCCAAGTTTGAAAGAGGCTCATCCATGAGGAACACCTGTGGCTTACGCACAATTGCTCGACCCATCGCAACGCGCTGACGCTGACCACCAGAAAGGGCCTTCGGCTTGCGAGCTAGGTATGGCTCTAGGTCAAGAAGCTTTGCTGCTTCGAGAACGCGCTCTGCACGCTCTTCTTTGCTAACGCCAGCAAT
>CAZSRJ010000135.1:0-3046 GCA_964609235.1 uncultured Rhodoluna sp. | reverse complement strand
TCTCAACGGGGCTCGCGGGCGGCTTCACAACAATGAGTGCAATCGCGGTTCTGCCACTTGGCCCCAGTTTTGACGCCCTGTCGATCGCTGCGATGGTCGTCGCGGGCATGTTCGCATACTGGCTCGGTCTTAAAGTCGGTGCGCTTGTAGGTGACTCGTGGAAACGCTAGGGCTTGCACTATCGGTTGCCATTTTTGGTGGCCTGGCCTCTGTGCTGAGACTCGGGCTCGCTCGCTGGACTGGCTGGTTGCCGTGGGGGATCTTGTTCGCAAACACCGCGGCCTCGCTGCTGGCCGGAGTCGAGCTGGTTGGGGCCAGCGTTGCCAGCCCGCTGATCGTCGCGGGAATCTGCGGTGGTCTCTCAACCTTCAGCACGTTCACCGCGCAGACTGTCGATTTCTTTCGGGCAGGTTTGCGGTTGCGCGCGTCGGTCAACCTGGCGGCCAACCTCGTGCTTCCATTCACAGCCGCGCTCGCGCCGTTGGCCTTCGGCTAAGCCCTGCTAAACTAACCGCAGATTTTGTTTCTAATTAGTTCCCGAGTCTTCGGCTCGGCCTGAATTTCGTTAGGGGGCTCGCCATGGGGCGTGGCCGTCAAAAAGCTAAGAACACCAAGGTCGCTCGCGAGCTGAAGTACTTCAGCCCGAACACCGACCTAAACGCGCTCGAGCGCGAAATTGGAACATCCAATAACGAAGAGCCCGAATACGAAGACAAGTGGGCAGATCTTTACGACGACGAAGCTACCGACGAGTCGGGCGAAACAACAACCGAAGAAGCTGCCGGCGCTGACAGCAGTGCTTCAGATTCTTCTGGTGCAGATGGCGGCTCGAGCGGCGACTAACGCAATTCGCTCGAGCAACTTCAGGCTTCACGATTTCGGTTTCCACCATTTGCATCTTGTCGAATTTGGCGCGCTGGCATAGATTCTAAGTAGTGCATTTGCGCTACAGACGGCTGGAATAACCATCCAGATCGAAACTGAAGAAAGCGGCCTTACCTTGTTTAATCACGCTTTAAAAACTCTTGCCGCGGCAGTAATTGCCATAATCGCAGCCACTTCGCTTGCGGGATGTGCCAGGGAGTCAACCGCAACCGGTGAGCAAACCATCACAATTTATTCGGGTCGATCTGAAGACCTGATTGCCCCGCTGCTTGAGCAATTCACCGCTGAAACCGGCATTGGCATCAAAGTTCGATATTCAGACTCAGCCTCACTAGCCGCTCAGATTCTTGAAGAAGGCAGCAACGTACAGGCTGATGTTTTCTTCTCGCAGGATGCCGGTGCGCTCGGAGCGATTAGCGAAGCCGGTGCCTTCAAAAAACTTGGCGACGACACCACCAGCTTGGTCGATTCAAAGTATCGCGCTGTCGATGGCACCTGGATTGGCGTCTCTGGTCGCAGCAGAGTGCTTTCATACAACCCAGATCTGGTAGTTGCTGCAGACTTGCCAAAGTCGATTTTTGATCTTGCCGACTCGAAGTGGAAAGGCAAGATTGGCATTGCACCAACCAACGCCTCCTTTCAGTCTTCTGTAACTGCAATGCGCGTTCTCGCTGGCGAAGCGGCAACCGTCAAGTGGCTGACCGCCATGAAAACAAATGCCGTTTTGTTCGAAAAGAACTCGCAAATTCTCGAGGCCGTTGAGAGCGGGCAGATTTCTGCCGGCCTAATCAACCACTACTACTGGTATGAGCGTGCTGCCGAAATTGGCGAAGAGAACATGGTTTCCAAGATGACTTGGTTCGAAGCTGGCGATGTTGGCAACCTGATCAACGTTGCCGGGGTTGGCGTTCTCAGCGACAAGCCTGAGGCAAAAACTTTCGCCAAGTGGTTACTCGGGTCAACGGCACAAAACTTCTTTGTGAACAAGACCGCCGAGTATTCGCTAACAGGTCTTGCGGCACGTGATGGGCTTCCGGCACTCGACCAAATTGCTGCGCCAAACATCGATCTGAGCGCGCTTTCGACTCTGGCGCAAACCCTCGAACTAATTCGCAACGCGAGACTGACCGACTAAATCTTGAGCAACTCGATGCGGCAACGACCCCCAACTTTGTTGCTTGGGTTGGCAATCGTTGCCGTTCTCGTTTCACTCGCGCCGGTTAGCTATCTTGTAATTCGCTTGGCTGAGTTCGGAATCGACAAGGTTCTTGCAAACGTCTTTCGTGAGCGCAGCCTCGAGCTGCTCGCCAATTCGCTTCTGCTTGCAGTGGCCGTAGCGGTTTCGGCCGTGGTTGTCGGTGGTTTTCAAGCGTGGTTGACCACCAGAAGCTCGCTAAAAGGGCGGGCACTCTTCGCCGTGCTTGCAGCCTTGCCCCTGGCAATGCCAAGTTACGTCACCGCATATGCGTTCACCGCGTTGTTCACAGGCTTCAGAGGTTTCGCCTCTGCCTGGCTGGTGCTCACTATTGGCACCGCACCATATGTTTACCTGGCCGTCTCTGCAGCCCTTATGCGTGCCGATTCTGCAACCGAAGAAGTCGCTCGCTCACTCGGAGCTGGCCGTTGGCGCGTTTTCAAAGAAGTCACCTGGCCATCGGTTAGGCCGGCCGCGGTCTCGGGCGCGATGCTCTCGGCTCTCTATACCCTTAGCGACTTCGGTGCCGTATCGATTCTCAGCTTCGACACCTTCACTCGCGCAATTTACAGCGCATACAGATCGAGCTTCGATCGCTCGGGAGCCGCGAGCCTTGCCGCGAT
The DNA here is from genome assembly GCA_964609235.1 of uncultured Rhodoluna sp. Lineage (GTDB taxonomy): Bacteria > Actinomycetota > Actinomycetes > Actinomycetales > Microbacteriaceae > Rhodoluna. The sequence continues at coordinate 343 of CAZSRJ010000135.1, read as the reverse complement.
TTTGGTAATTCTCACGATCGCACTACTGCTTATTGAACCGGCGCTGCGAGGCAAGTCGGTTGTCGCCGACTCTCGCACTCGCAAGTATTCAGAAATTCAACTGGGATGGTTCGCTCCCGTGGCCGTCGTGCTTACGAGCGCTTGGGTAATCGTTAGCTTGGTGTTGCCGGCATACAGTTTGGTTCGATGGAACCAAACCGGTTTATCGCAGGTTGACCTTGGTGAAGTTTCACGCGCTCTAGTCAACTCGGTTGGCTATGCCGCCGGTGGCGGATTCATAGCGATGATTTTCGGTCTCGCCGTTTCGGTTCTTGCAATTCGATACAGATCAACTTTCACTGGC
>CAZSRJ010000134.1:0-3109 GCA_964609235.1 uncultured Rhodoluna sp. | reverse complement strand
TCGCGACCTATGGCGCCGCGACCAAGACCGCGGACTCTCTGCCGGTGAGAAGCGCATGTTGGCCAAGGCCAGTCAGATCTTGATTTCAGAGCTCGCTCTGGCCAAGAAGTTCGACGAAGAAAAGGCCAGCGCCTTTCTAGACACCCAGCTGGCAGGCAAGAAGTAGCCAAATGACCAGACGCGATCTAGCGGTGATCGTTGTCGCTGCTGGTCGCGGGGAGCGATTGAAGGCGTCAGCGCCCAAGGCCTTCGTTGAAGTCAACGGGCACACAATTCTCGAGCACTCTCTCGCACCGATTTCTGCACTCTCCGACCTTGCCCAGGTTGTTATCGCGGCTCCGTCAACTCACCTCGCAGAAGCCACCGAAATTGCTAACGCCGTTTTAACCACGAATGCGACTCTCGACGTTGTTGTCGGTGGCGAAACAAGACAGCAGTCGATTGCAAACGCGCTCGCGGTAGTTGGCGACGATGTCGAAATTGTTTTGGTGCACGATGCTGCTCGAGCCTTCGCATCGAGTGCTCTGTTTGAGCGCGTTGCAAATGCCGTTCGCTCGACATCGGCGTCGGTTATTCCGGCGCTCGAAATCGCAGACACCATCAAGCGTGTTTCGGGTGACCAGGTGCAAGAAACGATTGATCGCAGTTCGCTGCGCAGCGCGCAGACTCCGCAAGGTTTCATGGCCGCAGATCTCAAGCGCGCCTACGCAAACGCGAGCGACGATTTCACCGACGATGCAGCTCTAATGCAGTCGCAGGGCAAGAAGGTTTCTTTCGTGGCCGGTGAAGTCGAAGCCGCCAAAATCACGACACCAGAAGATTTGGTTGGCGTCTTGTCTCGACTCAACGGCCCCGGACGCACCGGCATCGGCGTCGACGTGCACAGATTCTCTGCAGATGCAACGAAGAAGCTCTATCTGGGCACAATCGAGTGGCCCGGACTGCCTGGGCTCGACGGCCACAGCGACGGCGACGCAGTTTCGCACGCGCTGGTTGACGCCCTGCTTTCGGCCGCCGGGCTGGGCGACATCGGCAGCAACTTCGGAGTTGACCGACCAGAGTTCTCTGGCGCTAACGGCAGGGTTTTTCTCGAGGAGACCGTTCGCATGCTGGCCGCCGCGGGTTACTCGGTGGTCAACGCATCTGTTCAGTTGGTTGGCAACCGACCAAAGGTTTCGGGCAAGCGCGCCGAAGTTGAGGTCGCGCTTTCGACCATCGTTGGCGCACCGGTAACCCTTGGCGCGACAACGACCGACGGGCTCGGTTTCTTGGGTAATGACGAAGGTGTCGCGGCGGTAGCATCCGTGTTGATTATTCGCAGCGAAGATAGGCTGACCTCGTGAGCGCGAATTCAGCACTGAGTCTTTACGACTCGAAGCGCCAAGAGAAGTTGCCGTTCAAGCCGATCGTTGATGGCGAAGTCACTTTTTATGTATGCGGGCCAACCGTGCAGAGCGCACCGCACGCCGGCCACCTTCGCAGCGCGTTGGTTTATGACCTGATGACCAACTGGTTCACAGCCCTCGGCTACAAGACCACTCTCGTGCGCAATGTCACTGACATTGACGACAAAATTCTTGAGAACGCCAAGCAGCAGTCGATTGATTGGCAAGATCTCGCCAAGCAGATGCAGCAAGAATTCTCGGCGGCCTATTCGAAAATTGGTTTGGCTCGAGTGGCTAGCGAACCTCACGCAACCGCGCACATCGATGACATGCAAGCCATAATCACCCGCCTAATCGAGCGCGGTCACGCCTATCAGGCAACCGATGGTTCGGCCAATGTTTATTTCGACACCGCCAGCTGGCCCACCTATGGCGAACTGACCAACCAAAAGCTCGAAGACATGGATGGCGGCGAAGAAACCGCCGCTGGCAAGCGCGCACCGCACGATTTTGCTCTTTGGAAGGCAGCAAAGGCTGGCGAACCCGATACGGCAGCCTGGCCGTCACCCTGGGGAGTGGGCCGACCGGGCTGGCACATAGAGTGCACCGCGATGGCAACCGATGCTCTCGGCGAGAACTTCGACATTCACGGTGGCGGGCTAGACCTGAGGTTTCCGCACCACGAAAACGAATTGGCTCAATCTCGCGCAGCCGGTTTTGCTTATGCCAATCACTGGGTGCACAACGGCTTGGTCAATTCGAACGGCATCAAGATGTCGAAGTCGCTCGGCAATTTTGTCTCGGCGGCAGATCTTTTTGTGCAAGACCCACGTGCTCTTGCGATTCGCTACTACTTGCTAACCGCGCATTACCGCGCAAACCTCGAATATCACGACGGAGTTCTTGAAGAGGCGAAGGCCAACATTCGTGGCATCGAGAGTTTTGTTAAGCGAGCAATGAATCTGATAGCACCTTCGCTCGACGAGGTCTCTGGATATTTGCAAAACGAATTCGATTTTGTTTTGCTGCCTGCCGAATTTGTGGCCGCGATGAACGACGACTTCAACGTGCCCGCTGCGCTAGCGGTTCTTCACGAAGCGCTGCGCGCCGGAAACTCGGCGGTCGACGAATCAAACATTGACCTCACCACTGAGCGGCTCAATGCGGCAATCATGATGTGCAAGGTGCTCAACGTTTATCCGTTTGATGTGAATTCTTCTGGTGAGGCAATTTGGCCAACCGCCGAAGTGTCGAAAGATTTGCGCGAAAAAATCGAAAAGCTGGTTGCAGATCGACTCTCGGCCAAGGCCGCCAAAGATTTCGCTCGGGCCGATGCCATTCGCGAAGAACTGACAAACTTAGGGGTCACACTCGAAGACTCCGCAGACAAAACCAATTGGAGCGTTAACTAATGGCTAAACCATCACGTCCGGGAGCCGCAAAGGGCAAAAAGGCGGCAACCGTCGGCAGCGGCGGCTATGGCAAGAAGAAGCTTGCGGGCAAGGGGCCAACTCCAAAGGCCGAAGACCGCAAGAATCACAAGGCTTTCAAGATGAAGCAGGCGGCCGAGCGCAAGGCCAAGGCTCTTGGCATCAAGACCGTAGGCAAGGGTGCGGGCAACTCAAAGGTTGCACGAGAGTTTGCCGATTCAATCAAGTCACCAGGCGCGAAGGCGGCAGCCGGCGGCAAGGCCACAGCCCGTACCACCGGCCGTGGCACTCGCG
>CAZSRJ010000133.1:1099-3126 GCA_964609235.1 uncultured Rhodoluna sp. | reverse complement strand
TTGCTCTGACGAAAAGCAGGAGGCCTCATGAAGTACATCATTTTCGTGATCGACGGTGCCAGCAATACCGCCGACGGCAACGAAATGGCTGCCATCGACGAATTCAACGACATGCTGCAAAACAAAGGCCACTGGATAACCGCCGCGGGCATCAATCACGGCGAAGCGGCAACGGTTCTCGACAACCGCAAAGGTGCTGGCATCGTGACCGACGGGTCACTCTACAATTCGACCGAACACTACAGCGGCTTCTGGATTATCGAAGCCGAAGACCGCGACACGGCATTGGCGCTCGCGGCCGCTGGGTCAAAAGCTTGCAACCGCAAAGTCGAACTTCGCCCCTACCTACGCTAAGGAGAAATGATGATTCTTGAAGACGCCGCAAAGAGATTCAGACTAGTTCTGCGAGCTGGCTCGATTGTTTTTGGGCTTAGCGCAATCGCTCTGATTGTTGCACCGAAACTTTTCAATGAACTTCTCGGATTGGTTTCGACGCCAGAACTCGAGTGGTCGATGCGAATGACGGGTATCACTTTGGTTGCGCTTGCCGGCAACATGTATTCGCATTCAACTCGCGGAACGGTTGCATCGGTTCGATTCGCCGGTTTCGTGATGATGTTTAGCGCCTTTGCGCTCGGTGTGCTAACTCTGCTAATTGGTGTGCAACTCACCTGGTTCACAATTGCCTACGCGATTGTTGGCTTTAGTTTCTCGGCCGCCTACATTTGGGCAGCGCTGAGCGCGCGCAAAGCTAAAGGCTAGCGACTGGCTCGCAGCAGTCGATCTGCAATTGCTAGCGAAAGTTCATCGCCGGTAGGTGTGATTGCAACAACGCGGCCTAGGTTCAATTCGTCTGCACGTCGCAACGCTGCATAAAGTTGTTGCGCATACTGTTCGGTGGTTTCTGGCGCGCAAAGTCTGATTGCGCCCGTCGGAGTTTCATGAGTGTTCAATGCGATAAAGCCGTCGCCATTGTGTGCTTCAACGTTTAGCACCAGCTTTGCGTTCGGCGAATAGTGAGAGTCGAGCGAGCCACTCACGCGAATCTCAGAATGCTCGTTGCTCACCTGCAGCCCGGTGCTTTGCTCAATCATCTGCTCTGTGATTGCGCCGAGTCGCAGAATTCTTGGGAGAGTAGTTGTGCAGTCGATGATTGTCGATTCGATGCCAACCTCAGAGGCTCCGCCCTCGAGAATCAGATCTTGTTCGGCCAGATAAAGACCCAACTCTTCATCCACTGCCTTCGCCGTGGTTGGCGACACCTTGCCGAAGCGGTTTGCGCTCGGGGCGGCAACCCCTAGACCGCCGAGTTGCTCGAACTCGCGAAGCAACTCAAGGGCAACCGCATGGCTTGGCACCCGCACACCGACGGTGTCTTGCCCGCCAGTAACAAAGTCTTTGGCTGCCTGCGAACGCTTGAGCACCAGAGTCATGGCTCCCGGCCAGAAATCTGCGGCCAGTTTTCGAGCGTAGTCGGGCACCTGGCGAGCCCAGACATCCAGCTGTTTTGCATCGCTAACGTGAATGATCAGCGGATGATCGGCCGGGCGACCCTTGGTCTCATAAATGCGCGCGACAGCGGCGGCATTGCTCGCGTCGGCGCCGAGCCCATAAACAGTCTCGGTTGCAAAGGCAACGAGATGCCCAGACTTCAGCGCCTGCGCGGCCAAGCGAATCTCGGGTCTTGTCATCTCAAGCTCTCGTGTCTAGGGGTTACAAAAATCGCAGCGCGATGGGTCAACAGTTGTCTGGCCTAGCGCGCGCAATTCGGTGTGCTCGCAAGAAACGCATGCGTGCCTCTCGGAGTTTGCCACCGATTCAACTACATGGTCACAATCGCTACATGGCAAACCATACTCGTAACCAACCTTGCCAAAGCCAATCTCGCCGCGGCAAGGCCTGGTCGACAGACAAGGATGGCCTGATTCTCGCCCTGCTGGCAGGCGAAATCACGGCGGTCACGGGCAAGACCCCGAGCCAGCGCTACGCAGAGTTGACCGCTGAGTTTGGGGAAGCGGCCTACGAGC
>CAZSRJ010000133.1:0-1089 GCA_964609235.1 uncultured Rhodoluna sp. | reverse complement strand
CCTCGCCGCACGCGGCACATTGCGTGGTGATTCGGTTAGCGAGCAACTCGGCGCACTTGCTGATGTTGAGCTGACGCGATGGCGAGTGCATCGCGCGAAAATCGTTTTCAACTCGAAGTTTTTTGTTGCCGCTCGATAGCGCTTTAGCAATCTTCTGTTTTAAATCGTTTGGGTCGTGCACACCCTTGTGCAACACAGTGTCGACATCGGCAACGATAATCGCCGCGTGGGTTGGCAAATCTAACTTTGCGGCCAACTCATCGAGATCTGTGTTTTCGTCAACCTCTTCGCTGTGTGCCTGAATGTCGGGAGACAAAAATGTTTCAACGAGAACGAAGTCGTCGGTTTGACGAACCAGCGCAAGAATTTCGTGATCTGAATTAACCCACGGATACGCCGGGTGCGCACCGATGGTTCCTTCGCTCGCGAGCCCGTAATCGCTGCCCAACAACTCGGCTGCCGCTTTTGCCTTGGCTATCGCGGTGTCACGAGGCGATTTCTCTCGCGCAATTTCGCCACTAAAGGTGCCGAACTGATCTGTGTCGATTTCGGCTAGCTCAATCGTCCAGCCGTCGAGGGCCTCTATCCATGGGCCAATTTGACTCAGTTTGCCGTGTTTGGTGGCAAGGGCAATTGACTTAGGCATCGTGGTCTAAGTCTAAATTGGCAACAAAGCGTCAAAGCCGAGTGGCTACACTCATCGCATGGCCGACAAACATGACCCGCTAGAGCTCGAGTGGTTTCAGCTCGGTCTTTCGGGGCCGGCGAGACGCGCCCTGGTTGGCGCGAAGCTATATAAGGTGTCAGATTTGAGAAAGATCAGCCTCGACGAACTCTCGGCTCTTCACGGCATGGGCAAGTCGGCGATTGCGCGTATCCGTGTGGTCATGGATGCGAAAAAGATAAAGTTCAGACCCTAGGGCTGAAGGCGCTGAACTTTCCACGGTGAAGGTGTGCCGTGCTCATCGATTGTGCGCACGAACTCGATGCGATCGTGCATGCGGTTTGAGCGACCTTTCCAGAATTCGATTCGCGGCAGGCAAGTCGCCATTTGCCGCAGATCGCCAGCACATTCACCATCGCCTGCAA
>CAZSRJ010000132.1:0-3144 GCA_964609235.1 uncultured Rhodoluna sp. | reverse complement strand
GAGGTAGACATTCTTCGCGCGCGACTCGCGCAAGCCGCCTCTGGAAAAGCCTTTCTTTTGCAAGGCGGAGACTGCGCAGAGACATTCGTCGATGCAACCGCAGATCGAATTCGCAACCGCGTAAAGACCATTTTGCAGATGGCGCTCGTTTTGACCTACGGCTCATCTATGCCAATCATCAAAATGGGTCGCATGGCCGGTCAGTTTGCGAAACCGCGTTCAAGTGATTTCGAAACCCGTGAGGGGGTAACTCTTCCGGCATACCGTGGAGATATCATCAATGGCTACGAGTTCACAGAGGAGTCTCGCACAGCAGACCCGAAGCGCATCTTGAAGGCATACAACACTGCAGCCTCAACTCTCAACTTGATTCGCGCTTTTACCCAGGGTGGTTTTGCCGATCTTCGCTCGGTGCACGAGTGGAATAAGGGTTTCGCAGACAACCCTGCAAACAAAAGATACGTGGAGCTGGCTCGTGAGATCGACCGGGCGATTGACTTCATGTCGGCCTGCGGTGCCGACTTTGAGCAGCTTAAGACCACCGAGTTCTACACCTCGCACGAGGGTCTACTTTTCGATTACGAAAGGCCCATGACTCGAATCGATTCGCGAACCGGAACACCATACCTAACCAGCGGTCATTTCATCTGGGTTGGAGAGCGAACTCGTCAAATCGATCACGCTCACGTTGACTTTCTGTCACGAATTCGAAACCCAATCGGTGTGAAGCTTGGCCCGACAACGCAGGTATCAGACGTTATCGAATTGATTGAAAAGCTCGATCCGAATCGCGAACCTGGGCGGCTAACCTTCATCACTCGCATGGGTGCTTCAAAGATTCGTCACGAGCTGCCACGGCTGGTTGAGGCCGTTCGTGACAGTGATGCGAATCCGCTCTGGATTAGCGACCCGATGCACGGCAACGGCATCACAACCGCAAACGGTTACAAGTCACGCAGGTTCGATGACGTCATGGATGAGGTTCGCGGATTCTTTGAAGTTCATCACGAAGCAGGCACATTTCCGGGCGGTATTCACATCGAGTTGACCGGTGACGATGTGGCGGAGTGTCTCGGTGGAAGCGAACAGATTGACGAGGCTTCTCTCGAGGGTCGTTATGAGAGTTTGTGTGATCCGCGACTAAATCACATGCAGTCACTCGAACTCGCGTTTCTTGTCGCAGAGTCGCTAGCTAAAACTAAGCGCGCAACTAGTTAGACGAGATTTTTACGCTGTCACCAACTCTTAGTTGAGTTCCTGGAGCGACAGAAACTTTCTTCACCTTTGCGATTCCCCAGTTGCTGCTCAACTGGTTTGTGTCTACCACAACAACTAATCCGAGTGATTCAAGCAGGGTCTTAGATGCCCTAATTGTCTCGCCAACCACGCGTGGCATTGTGACAATGTCGGAGCCTTTCGAAACGACTAGATTTACCTCTCCACCTTTGCCGAGTGGTTCGGTGATCGGAACCAGGGCAATGGCCTGACCCTTCGTTACGGTTTCGCTAAACTCGGCGACAATCGATTTCACCTTTAGCCCAGCCACCTGAACAACGTTCACGGCGGTTTCTTGATCAAGCCCGGCCACTAGCGGAATCGAGCCTAGCGAAATTTCGAGGTCGATCGCGCTTCCTTCGGGAACCTTGGTTGAACCGCCGCCGCTGTGGGCGTATACGGTTCCTATCGGTGCCGTGTTGAACCAAGATGACACTTCGCCAAGCACAAATCCCGATTGCAAAATCAGTGCTGTGGCTTCGACGAGCGTTTTTCCTTCAAGGTTCGCGACGTTCACCAGCTTCGGGCCACTCGAGACCCTAATAGTTATCGGCCCACCCCAGTAGAGAGCGCCCGAACTCGGTTCAGAAGAGATAACTAGACCGCTCGAAACTGTTTTGGAGCTCTCGGTGACAATCACCACCGAGGCACCTAGGGGCTCTAACAACCGCTCGGCCTCTGCCTGGCTGCGATTGGCGAGATCGGGCATCACGTCGAAACCCCCCGGGCCAGAGCTAAACCACCAACCAGCACCGAGCCCGAGAAGCACCACGAGTGCGCTCGCAACCAAAAGTTTGATTGTTCGGTGTGCGTGATAGACACCAGCACGCTCGGTTTCTTTGTCTTGAGCCTCAAGGTTTAGTGCAATGGTTTGATTTGTGTCACCTTCGAAAGCACCCTCGAGCAGTTGGGTCTGGTCTGCAGAAATTGGTTCGGTTGAGTCGAATCTGAGAATCGTTGTTTCGCGCAGTTTCTGAGTTAACTCACTGCTCTTTTTGGGATTCTTTAGATCGGCTTTGGCTCTCACCAGAATTCTGTGCAGTTCCATCGCGTCTCTTGGGCGATTCTGCGGTAGCTTCGCGGTTGCCCAGAGCACAATCTCATCTAGTAGTTCAGGAATTGAATCATTAATCGACGAAGGCGGCGGCACCTCGCTGTTAGCGTGCTGCATAGCAACCTGAACCGCTTGCTCTCCTCTAAACGGTTGCACGCCGGTGAGCAGTTCGAACAACATGATTCCTGCGGCGTAAACATCGCTTCGCGCATCGGCCACTCCGCGTGAGACAAGTTCTGGGCTCAGGTAGGCGACGGTTCCGACAACGCCGCCGGTCTGGGTTTGTGCAGATATGGGTCTTGCTAGGCCAAAGTCGCTGAGTTTGACTTTGCCATCATCAGACAAGAGCACATTTTCGGGTTTCAAATCTCGATGCAAAACTCCCGCCGAGTGAGCGGCAGCGAGGGCGGCAATTATTGGTTCAAAGACATCGAGTGCTCGCTCTGCCGAAATAGCCCCGAACTTATCTAGGGCGTCTCTGAGCGTTATGCCCGAAACATATTCCATCGCAAGAAAAACAACGTCGCCATCTTCTGCTTGATCAAAAACATTTACCAGATTTGGGTGAGATAACTTGGCTGCGATTTTTGCCTCGCGAACAAATTTCTCGCGAAAAACCTGATCGTTGGCTAGGTGGGGATGAATAACCTTGATTGCCACTTTTCTGTCGAGGCGGTTGTCTTCGGCAAGGTAGACAGTCGCCATTCCACCGCGAGCAACAAGTTTCTCAATCTGGTAGCGGCCGCGAATTAGGCGGCCGACTAGGTCAGCCATTAGCTATCCTCGAGTCCATCTAGTTCAGCTAGCCAGTTCCA
>CAZSRJ010000131.1:2799-3151 GCA_964609235.1 uncultured Rhodoluna sp. | reverse complement strand
CAGATCTACCTCGAGAACCAAATCTCAGAGGTTGCTCAGCCAGGCAGCTTTCGCGAGCTCAACGTTCTAACTCGCTACGCAACCTACCTGCGCGAACTCGTTGATCTCAGCGCAATTCGACCGCTGAAGGTTGTTGTCGACGCGGGCAATGGGATGGGCGGGCTTACCGTTCCGGCGGTGCTATCAACCGCTGCCGGGCTTTCTAAACTGCCTCTAGAAATCATCGAGATGTACTTTGAGCTCGACGGCAGTTTTCCAAACCACGAAGCCAACCCGCTCGACCCAAAGAACCTGGTCGATCTTCAGCGCGCAGTTGTCGAGCACGGCGCAGACATCGGCCTTGCATTCGATG
>CAZSRJ010000131.1:0-2789 GCA_964609235.1 uncultured Rhodoluna sp. | reverse complement strand
GGTAACACCTTCGGCAGTTGCCGCGATTGTTGCTCGTCGCGAAATCGCGCGCGAAAAAGCAACCAACCCGGGTTCACCAATCACCGTTCTGCACAACTTGCTCACCTCAAACGTGGTTCGCGAGGTTATCGAAGCAGATGGTGCCCGTGCCGTTCGCACCAAGGTTGGCCACTCGCTAATCAAAGACCAGATGGCCGCAACCAACGCAATCTTTGGCGGCGAGCACTCGGCACACTATTACTTCAGAGACTTCTGGGGAGCAGACAACGGGATGCTCGCGGCCATGCACGTGCTCGCCGAGTTCGGCGCTCAAACCCTGCCGCTAAGCGATTTCGCTAGGCAGTACAACCCATACTTCATGAGCGGCGAAATCAACTCGACGGTTGCCGACGTTCAGGCAGCCAAAGACCGCGTCTTGGCAGCCTTCGAGGGTCGCGCCAATGTCGAGGAGTTCGACGGAATAACGCTCTCTTCGCCGGCCCAGGCCAACTGGTGGTGGTTCAATGTTCGAGCCTCGAACACCGAGCCCCTGCTGCGCCTGAACCTCGAAGCCGCAAACGAGTCAACGATGAGCGCCATCCGTGACGAAGTTCTAGCTCTAATTCGGGCTTAAACTATTCGGCATGAGCCGCCAAAAAACCACGTTCGATTTTCGAGTCAAAGACCTCTCTCTAGCCGAGGCTGGTCGACACCAGATTCGCCTTGCCGAAAACGAGATGCCCGGTCTGATGGCTCTTCGAGCCGAGTTCTCGGCCGCCCAGCCGCTCAAGGGTGCTCGCATCGCCGGCTCTCTGCACATGACCGTGCAGACCGCGGTGCTAATTGAAACTTTGGTTGCCCTTGGCGCGCAGGTTCGTTGGGCTTCTTGCAACATTTTTTCTACCCAGGATGAAGCCGCGGCAGCTGTCGTTGTCGGTGAGCACGGAACCGTTGATGCACCAAGCGGAGCTCCGGTTTTCGCTTGGAAGGGCGAGACCCTAACCGAATACTGGTGGTGCACAGATCGCATTTTCGATTGGTCGAGCGAAGCGGCAGCAGAGGGCAAGACCTACATCGGCCCAAACATGATTCTCGACGATGGCGGCGACGCAACTCTCTTGGTGCACAAGGGTCGCGAGTTTGAACTTGCCGGTTCGGTTCCGCCAACCGGTCTCGACGACAGCGAAGAGTATTCGGTGATTCTCGAGTTGCTTCGCGGTTCACTCAAGACTTCGCCAAACCGCTTCACCGAAATTGCAAAAGAGATCAAGGGCGTCACCGAAGAAACCACAACCGGTGTTCACCGTCTCTACGAATTTCACAAGCGCGGCGAACTCTTGTTCACCGCAATCAACGTCAACGACTCGGTTACCAAGTCGAAGTTCGACAACAAATATGGAATTCGTCACTCACTTCCTGATGGCCTAAACCGCGCAACCGATGTTCTCATCGGCGGCAAGACAGTTTTCGTTGCCGGCTACGGCGATGTTGGCAAGGGTTCGGCCGAAGCAATGCGCGGCCAGGGTGCTCGCGTTATCGTTAGCGAAGTCGACCCGATCTGCGCCTTGCAAGCCGCCATGGATGGCTTTCAGGTTGCCAGGCTTGAGTCGGTTATCGAAACCGTCGACATCTTTATCACAGCCACCGGCAACACCCACATCATTCGCCCCGAGCACCTGATGCAGATGAAGCACCTTGCCATCGTTGCCAACGTTGGTCACTTCGATGATGAGGTCGACATGGCCGGCATCTCGCAGATCAAGGGTGCCGAGAAAATCGAGATCAAGCCTCAGGTGCACGAGTGGCGCCTGCCAAACGGCCGCTCAGTGCTGATTCTCAGCGAGGGAAGGCTCATGAACCTCGGCAACGCCACGGGGCATCCGAGCTTTGTAATGAGCAATTCGTTTAGCAACCAGGTGCTCGCGCAGATCGAACTCTTCACAAAAGCCGATGAGTTTGAGCTTGGCGTGCACATTTTGCCGAAGCACCTCGACGAGAAGGTTGCCAGTTTGCACCTAGCCGCTTTGGGTGTTGAATTGACCCAACTAACTTCTGAGCAGGCCAGGTACATCGGAGTATCGGTGAACGGCCCATTCAAGGTTGAGCACTACAGGTATTAGGAGCAGCACATGAGCTGGAAGATTCTGGTCGTCGAAGACGAAAAGCTAATGCTTGAAATGGCCCAGACCACGCTCGAGGTAGCCGGCCACAGAGTGGTCACCTGCGATTCGGGCACCGAAGCCGTGCGAGTTTTCAAAGACACCAAACCAGACGTCGTGATTCTTGACTGGATGCTGCCGGGCAAAGACGGTCTCGAGATTCTTCAAGAACTCGTGGCTCTCGCAAATACACCGGTGATCATGGCGTCAGCTAAAACCGAGGTCGAAGATGTTGAGCGAGCGCTCGATCTCGGAGCCGACGACTACATCAAAAAGCCATACGGCGGAAAAGAACTTATTCGCACAATAACCGCGGTTATGAATTTGCCCGAGCGGTCAGATAACACAATCGTCGAGATTGGCCCGCTGACGATTGACGTTTCTGCTTACGAGGTCACTCGCGGTGGCAAGCACATTCAGTTGACCCCGCTCGAGTTCAATCTCTTGCTGACGATTGCAGAAGACCCGAAACACACCTTCACCCGCGAGGAGTTGCTGAAGAAGGTTTGGTTGCACAAAAACCTTAACGAAGAGGGTGACTTCAAGGGCAAGATCGACACTCGCCTGGTGAATGTTCACATTCAGCGTTTGCGTTCGAAGATCGAAGAGAACCCAGACGATCCGCAAATCGTTACAACCGTTCGCGGCCGC
>CAZSRJ010000130.1:0-3208 GCA_964609235.1 uncultured Rhodoluna sp. | reverse complement strand
TCACCGGAGGGACCGGTGTTACCGGAGGAATTGGAACGACAACGTTTGCTCCAGTAGTAGTGAAACTTGCGCTGACGTTTGTGCTAGGGCCGATTGAATTCGTGGCAATCACCACTGCGGTGTAGGTGGTCGAAGCAGTCAAGTTGTTGAAGGTGCAAGTAAGCAAAATGGTCGTACAGATCGCTCCAGTGTTCAGAGTCACGGTGTATGAGGTGATGGCGTCGCCGCCTGTAGTCAAGGGTGCCACCCAAGTTACAACCGCAGAGGTTTCACTTGCAGATGTGGTTACCGACCTCGGTGTTCCGGGAACTGTAGCGACTAGGTAAAGTGCTGGGTCACTGGTCAGTTGCACGGTAATTGAACCGTCAACTTGAGCCGTGCCAAGAAGCTGAGCAGTGCCGCTTTGCACGCTATAGATAAGCGCGCCCGCCTTTATGGCCGGGTTCGTGATTGTCATAATCACGGATTTTCCGCTGTTTGTGTTCGGCACAGTCTCATCGGGAGCTAGCCAACTCACCGCTATCGACAGAAGGTAACTATTTACACCTGTTAGCAGAGACCGTGCATAGGTTGTGTCGGTAATCAAATCTAGAGCTACCACTGTGCCAGCAGGCAATGTAGCACTCGGCAATTGAACGTTTACAGAGTTATTTCCGAGGGTGCCGCTGAATGAAGACGAAACCAAATCGTTTGCAGTAAGAGTTCCAACTCGACTTAAGTTTCCAGGCGCAATTCCATATAGCGAAGCTTGAATCCACCTTGCAAATAGAGTGGCGTTTTGTGTTGGCGTATAGCTCGCTCCCGCATTGCCAACTTTTGTTCCGCCAGTTGCGGCGGTGAACCAGCCATCGAAAACAAAATTCGACCTAGTGGGGTTAGGAAGAATGGTTGGTGATCCGACAGCAACGCTAACAACGTTAGATGCCGCCGTTCCATAATTCGGTGCAAAGCTAACGGCATAGTGACTAGCCGTCCACTTTGCATAAAGAGTTTCATTCGCGAATGGCGTTTGATCGCCAGAAACTAAAGTGGTGAGGCCTATGTTTGAATGCCAACCGGCAAAAGAGAAATTGGTTCTAGTTGGAGTTGGCAAGCTTATTGCCGCACCACCCGGAATGTAATTCGCACTAGCAACACTGTTTGCACCGTCAGCGCCGTTGTAGACAAATGTAATCGTGTAGACGCTGTTTGCCCATGATGTTGCTGAACTTGAGCTGAATGGTGAAGACGCATAGTTGCCGGTGCCATTTGCGCGAACAGTGATGTTGTAAGCGGCTCCGTTGACAAATCTTGAATCGGCAACCGTAGTAGAAGTTGTATTTACATCGACGGTAAACACATCAACACCGCCGGTATTGAACTTAATTGTGTAACTGGATGCGTTGGCGACAGCCGGCCACCACACATCAATTGATTTCAAAACTCCAGGAGTGGTGCCCGAAGAAACAGAGCCTGGTTCGCTCAGGGTCGCCAGTCCGATCGTGAGAGTTCCCGCGGTGTATGAGAAGTTGTAATTCGACAGGCTTCCGGTTGACATGGCGGTCACAGTCGGGGTGATCGAGTAAGTTCCAACGGCAGTCGGAGCGACAGTCGAGGGTCCGTAGCTCGTAGCGCCAGTTCCCAGATAGGTGTATGTGACTGTCGAGATGGCATCTGCGCCCACAAGCGTTCCGGAAGAGTAGCTGTTAGTGAAAGTGCCGCCAAAACTAATGTTTCTAGTGCCTGCGCTAACCGCTACCGATCTGGGCGAAAGAGTCACGGTGGTGGCCGGGCTCGACGCAACCAAGAAGTTGGCGTCGGCCGCCTTGGTGGCCGTAACAATGCAAGTTCCGGCCGATGTGAAGGTGAGAGTGCTGCCCGTAACCGAACATCCCGTGGCTGTTCCATTCGAAACCGAATAGGTCACCGCGCCCGTGCCGCTGCCACCACTGGTAGTTAGCGTTAGCGAGGTACCAAACTGGCCAGACGTTGAAGTCACGGTAAGGGCCGACTGAGCCGAGGCTGCAGCTGTCCAACCAGCGTGCAGAGTAGTTGATGAGGTTACTGCAAAGTCTCCACCGGGAGCCGCCGCCACGGTGCTTCTTGCGCTGGTGGTGAACCAGTTTGAAAGGGCGAACCCAGTTCGTGTTGCCGCGCTAGCGAGGGGCAATCGCAACGTGCCAGTTGTTACATCGGCCGCAGGCAGGGTAGCCGTCTCGGGTGAGCTATAAGACACTGTCTTGTAGACCAAGCGACCAGAATCGATTTGATCAATCACCGATGGGGTGCTGGCGTTGTTTAGCATTCTGATAGATCGAATGCTTCCGGTCGCATCAGCGTCACCGAGGTGCGCCCAGTTGCTTCTCGCAATTAGGTTTTTATCCCATGTTGTGTTCAAGGGAAGGCCGTAGGAGATTGATGACGAGGCGGTGCCGCTGAAGCTGTTTATCACCTGAACTTGAACACCATCAACAAAGAGACTGCAGCTTGTGCCCGTTAACACGAAGGTGTATCGGCGAATGGTGTTACTAAGTTGATCTGTATTCGACATGCAGTGACCAATTGATGACGTACCGCTGTTCTGATTGAAGATTTCAAGAAACACTTTGTTGGTGTTGTAGTAACGACCCACGTCAAGGTTGTAACTATCATTTGCGTAGATGCTGCTAGGTTTCAGTTTTCCAAAGTCTATAAATCGCTCCCAAGATGATGAGGAGTCATTTCCTAAGCTTCCGTAAATGTCAATTGTTAGGCCAGAACTGAACAGGCCTGCATTTATATTTCCGGTGGTCGCGTGTGTTCCACCGCTGAATTGCATAGTCTGCGTGGATCTATTTGCAATTGATGAAGATGACAACGTTGCGTTTGTGTAACTTGAGTTTCTATTTGTCCATGTTGTGCCCGAAGTGTAAGAGTTGGTGTCGGTAACGTCGTAATCGAGAACAAGCGCGCTAGTCCATTGCGCCGTCATGGTTACATTCGACGAGCCAACGGTATAGCTAGCACCTGCGGCAAAAGTTGTGGTGCCGTTGTTCCAACCCGCGAAGTTATAACCAGGCCGGCTGAAGGCCGAAGCCGTAGGCAGTGTGATTACGGTGCCGGCGGTGTGGGCTGTCTGGCTCGGGGTGGTTCCTGTAGCACCATTCAAGGCATACGAGACGGTAAAGCCGGCGGCGGTTGTAACCACGGGGTTGATAAAAATTGAGAGTGTGCTTTTCTCAAAAATAAA
>CAZSRJ010000129.1:0-3224 GCA_964609235.1 uncultured Rhodoluna sp. | reverse complement strand
TTATGTGCGACAACCCAAACTGCTCAATGGGCGAAGACTGCAAGTGCGGCGATGGCTGCCAGTGCGGCAGCAAGTAACCCAGATTTTCGACGATTAGCCCCTCAATACGAGGGGCTTTTCGCTTGCTGGTCTAGGCTCTAACGGTGCAAACCAACTGGACAAAACTCAGACTTCTTGCGCTCGCCGGGTCAATCTCATGGATGGGCAGCACCCTCACAACCTTCGCCGTAATTCTTCAGTACAAAGATGCCTACGGCCCAAATGGCGTCTCGGCAATCATGCTGTCGATGATTCTGCCAACAATCTTTGCCGCTCCTTATGCCGGAGTTCTAGCTGACCGGGTTAGAGCGGCAGTTTTGCTTCCAACTCTGCTCAGCGTTATGGGTTTGAGCACCTTCATGCTTTCGTTTGATCTTGGATTCATCTGGTCGCTGGTGTTCTTAGCAATTACCGCAACCTGCGGCACACCTGTCGGTGCTTCTTTCAACGCAACTCTCGCAAATTATGCAACCCCAGAGGATTTGCCGCGAGTCATGGGCCTTTTGCAGACGGGCTCATCTGTCGGTTCGATGCTCGGGCCGGGATTGGCCGGCTACCTGGTAACCGTTACGGGTTCATTTGCGTGGTCATTCAGAATCGATGCGGCAAGCTTCTTTGTGCTGGCCTTTGCAGTCATGGCGCTTCGCATAGATCGCATTCCGCAACCGCATAATCCCGACGAGAAGATTCGTGCGATGGATGGGGTCAAACTCATCATGCAAAACGCACTCGTGCGAGCACTGGTGATTCTAATTGCCATGGTGATTGTTGCAGTGAGTGTAATCAACATTGGTGAGGTTTTCTTAGTCATGGATGAACTGGGTGCCGATGCAATCACTTACGGAATCGTTGCCGCGACCTTTGCTTTCGGGTCGGTTGTTGGCGCAGTGGCAACATCGGTCTTCAAGGTACCCGAAAAGCATCACGCACTAATTTCGGTTGTCGCTCTCATAGTGCTCTCGCTGATAACCGTCACCTTGGCTTTCGCGTGGCACTGGATAGTAGTTGCGGTCGCCTGGTTTATCGCTGGCTTCTTCAACGCTGGGCTGAACGCCTATGGAATTTCTCTGATCATGAATCGCACTCCCGATGAAATTCGGGGTCGAGTGGTTGCGGCGGTCAGAGCGTTGTTCTCAACCGCTTCAGTCGTTGGCATGGGCATCGCTGGCTTGCTAATTGCAGGCTTCGGCATCAGAAACGTGCTCGGGGCAGCCGGCATCGCCTGTCTGGTCATCATTGCGCTCTTGGCTCCAGCTGTGCTCAGGGCCAGCCGCCAACTAGTCGACTAGCGGCTCTTTGTCTGGGCCTAGCTCCCAGGCGACCTCTTTTATGGTCGACTTATCGACAAGCGGCGTCTCGGCGGCATAGTCGTCTGCCAAAATCTCAATGATTCGGGCGGCAGATTCGCCAGGATAGGGGCTTGCAGCCTTGCGCAGACGCTCGATAGCTGCCGAATAATCGCCAAGACCTTCGGCCCGAATCTGGTCGAAGCGGTTAGCGAATTCGGCAAACGAGCCAATGCGCCAGTTCGCCTGAACCGCGATTTCGCCGATCGGCGAGAACTTCCAGCGGCCCGCGTTCTCGAGATAAACGGCCGGCTTGCCGGTGATCATCGGATACTCACCGATGAACGAAATGCCGTCGGTTAGCAGCAGGTCGCTCGATAAGAACAGGCTCGCAAAGTCGCCACCGGTTTCAATTGACGTGTTCGGCAGTGCCTTGAACTCTTCAAGCCAGTCACCTAGGTCTGCTTCATCGACCACCTTGCGATCAACCAGCGTTCCGAACATGAACGGATGCGGTCTCATGATGATGTCGATATCTTGATGACTCTTTGCGAAGTCGAGCATCTCGCGATACATCGAAGCGAATGTTCCGAAGTTCAACCAGTGCGGTGAGTAACTGTGATGCGGAGCCCAAACTAACGTGTAACGCTCACGAGGTGTCCCAACACCGCGCGAGACCAGTGAGTCGAGCTTCGGTGAACCCGTGAGGTGCACGTGAGAGTTTCCGCGCGAGGTGCGTGAGTATGCTTCGACCACGGCGGCATCCTGCGTGAAAATCAAAGACGAGAGTTGGTGTGAACGCTGCGTATAGAGGTAAGGCGCAACCCCGTCTTCGCCTGGCTCGTTTACAAGTGCAAACGAGTAGTAGGGCACCTGGCAAACCTTGGTGAATTCGCTCAGCACCTCGGCACGATAACTCGGCTGGTAATTTCGCTGCCACGGATAATTCAAGAACACATAGTCGGGAGCAAGTTCGCGAAGCTTTGCCAACCCGACTGTCGAGTCTTCGAAGTCGAAGCGAAGGTGCTTAACCCCGATGGAGTCGTAGAACGCACTCACCTTGTCTTCACCGGAATATGTGGTTTCGCCCGTGAGCCGGCGCGGAATGCTGATCACCGTTGGCTCAAAGCGAGGGTCGGCGAGCATTTGGCCATAGATGTCGGCGAGTGCATCCCAGGCTTCGAAATAGAAGCTGAGAAAGACAACGCGAATCGGGCGACCTGAGTTCATAGACTCTAATTATGACCAACCAACCAAGTCGCAAGATTTTTTCGAGCCCTCAGCGGGCATTTCAAACCTTCGCCTTCGGCGAGGCTCTCACCTGGTCGCTCTTGCTCTCAGCGCTGGCCTTCAGGGCTTTGGTGGGGCTGCCGCCCGCTCTTTTCACGGCAATCGGTGGTCTGCACGGAGCCATGTTCTTGGGCTACGGGGTAATGGCCGCTTTGGTGGGGGTAAACCAGCGTTGGTCTTTCGGTCGCATCGTGCTCGGCACGGCCTTGGCAATTGTGCCGTTCGCAACTCTGCCATTCGAAAAGAATCTGAGCAAAAATGGACTTCTTTTAGGTCGCTGGCGACTTGATAGCTCTGCCGACCCTCGCGATCAGCACTGGTTCGATCGACTCTTTCGCTGGTTTCTCAATCGACCGCTTCTATTGGCGGCAACACTGATTGCTGTGGTGTTCGTGATTTTTGCAACACTTATTACTCTCGGCCCACCGTCTGAGTGGGGCAACTAACTTTGAGCGATCTAAACGAAATTGGTGAGCGCGATTCATGGCGTTGCTGGTTGTGTGACAAACCGGTCGACCCTGATGCTTCGGTGAATTCAGATTTAGGCCCGAGTGCCGACAGCTTTGCACTCGCAAAAGCTAAGAAGGGCGCATCTGGTGGCGAACGTCT
>CAZSRJ010000128.1:1138-3288 GCA_964609235.1 uncultured Rhodoluna sp. | reverse complement strand
CCCTGTTCAAAGATGAGGTTCGTGCCATCGGCGCCGAGCTCGGCCTGCCGCGCGAAATCGTGCAGCGCCAGCCGTTTCCGGGGCCTGGTCTCGGCATTCGCATCGTGGGTGCCGTCAACAAAGAGCGTCTCGACCTGCTGCGCAAGGCCGATGCAATCGTTCGAGCAGAGCTCTCGGCTGCCGGTCTCGATGGCGAAATCTGGCAGTGCCCGGTTGTCTTGCTAGCCGATGTTCGTTCGGTTGGCGTTCAGGGTGATGGTCGTTCATATGGTCACCCGATTGTGCTTCGCCCGGTTTCGAGCGAAGACGCAATGACTGCCGACTGGACGCGCTTGCCATACGACCTGCTCGCCAAGATTTCGAACCGCATCACAAACGAGGTTGCCGGCGTCAACCGCGTTGTGCTCGATGTGACCTCAAAGCCGCCAGGCACAATCGAGTGGGAGTGATCGTGAAGTACGAGTTTTTGTATTCGGTAGAGCGTGAAGTTGAATATCCGCTTGAAACACTTTGGCAGGCGTTTACCGAAACCGATGCGCTGCAGGCTTGGTATCGACCGACGATGTTGAACTCTGTTTCCGGTGCAACAATTTCTCAACCACACGTCGATGGTAAGTGGCAGTGCGCAATCGAGGTTCCAATGGATGGCAGCGTGCACTGCTTCTATGGTCGCTACACAAAAGTTGAGCCGATGAAATATCTCGAGCACACAATGCACTACACGGTGAGCCTCGACGAGTTTAAAGAGCGCGACGAGAGCACCGAGTTTCACATCGTCAAGATTGAATTCGAAGATCGCGGCGACAGGTCTTACGTGCGTTGGGCGCAATACGGAGAGATGCCAGAAGAGCAAATTGAGATGACTCGCGCCGGCATGAACAGCTACCTCGATTCACTCGAGCAATACCTGGCAAGCTAACCGACCTGTCGGTGCCCACTCCTAAGATTGCTTAGTTATGTCTGAACTCGAAATCTTCTCAACCCCAAACGACAGCTCGAAGCTGCTCGAGGGGCTGAACCCGCAGCAGCGCGCGGCTGTTGAACACCGCGGCCCAGCACTGCTGATTGTGGCCGGTGCTGGCTCGGGCAAGACAAGAGTGCTGACCCACCGAATCGCCCACCTGCTTGCCAACAAAGAGGCCTGGCCGAGCCAGATTCTGGCCATTACCTTCACCAACAAGGCCGCCGCCGAGATGCGCGAGCGCGTGCGCCACCTGCTCGGCGAAAATGCCGAGGGAATGTGGATCAAAACCTTTCACTCTGCCTGCGTTGCGATTCTTCGTCGCGAGAGCGAGCGCCTGGGTCACGACAAAAACTTCACCACTTACGACAGCGGTGACTCACGCGCAATTCTGAAGCGACTCATCAAAGACTCCGGCGCCGATGTTCACGGGCTAACCCCGGCTGGCGTTGCTGCCGCAATCTCAAACGCAAAAAACGAGCTAAACGATGCAGAGAGTTTTGCGCGCAACATCGACACAAGCGACCCCAAGGCGCGCGCAATTGCAGAACTGTTCTCGCAGTATCAGGGCGAGCTTCGCCGCAACAACGCCTTCGACTTCGACGACCTAATTGGCGAAACGGTTTACCTCTTTAGAGCGTTTCCAGATGTTGCCGCCGTTTACCAAAAGAAGTTTCGCCACATTTTGGTTGACGAATATCAAGACACAAATCACGCGCAATACTCGCTCATCCGTGAGTTAACCAAGCCGGTGGCAATCGAGCACGCCAATGTCGATCAGCGCACCGGAATTGTTCTCGAGCCTGCATCGCTAACCGTGGTGGGCGACAGCGATCAGTCGATTTACGCTTTTCGCGGCGCAGACATTCGCAACATCAGCGAGTTCGAAAAAGACTTCACCGGCGCAAAGACGATTCTGCTCGAACAGAACTACCGTTCGACCCAGAACATTCTGAGCGCCGCCAACGCCGTCATCGGCAATAACTTCGATCGCCCAAACAAAAACCTCTGGACAGACAGCGGCGACGGCGACAAAATCATTGGCTACACCGGCTACTCGGCTCACGACGAAGCCCAGTTCATCGCTGACGAAATCGGCGATCTGCACCGCGCCGGCACCAACTACCGCGATATCGCCGTGTTCTACCGCACCAACGCCCAGACCCGTGCACTCGAAGAAATCTTCATT
>CAZSRJ010000128.1:0-1128 GCA_964609235.1 uncultured Rhodoluna sp. | reverse complement strand
CAAGAAATCAAGGATGCCTTCGGCTACCTGGTCTCAATCAGCAACCCCAAGGATGACCTCGCAATTCGTCGAATCTTGAACGTGCCAAAGCGCGGCATAGGCGATGCAAGCGAGACCGCGATTGCAGCATTTGCCGAGCGAAACAAGATTTCGGTTCGTGAGTCGTTGGCCTACTCGAGCGATCTCGGCTTTGGCCCAAAGATTGCCAGCGCAATAACTTCGCTCAACGCGATGCTCGAAGAGTTTGAAGTCAAGATGGCCACCGACACCGTCGATTCGATTCTGCGCGGTGTGCTCGACAAGAGCGGTTTGCTCGAGTCGCTCAAGAACTCTCGCGACCCACAAGACGAAGCTCGAGTTGAGAACCTCGAAGAATTGGTTTCGGTTGCCAAAGAGTTTCAGCGCAACAACCCCGAAGGCCGTTTGCCAGACTTCTTGAACGAAGTTGCTCTCGTTGCGGCCGCCGACGACATCGACGACGAATCTGGAACCGTCTCGCTCATGACGCTGCACACGGCAAAGGGTCTCGAATACGACGCGGTGTTCTTGACCGGAATCGAAGAGTCGCTGCTGCCGCACAAAATGTCTTTCATGGTGCCGGGTGGAATCGCAGAAGAACGCAGACTCTTTTATGTGGGCATCACGCGTGCAAAAAAGAAACTGCACATTTCGCTTGCTATGCAGCGCACTACTTTTGGTGAGTCAGAGAGCTCGGTTCCGAGTCGCTTCTTGGCAGAGATTCCCGATGCCCTAATTGATTGGCGTGAGTCTGGCGCAAACCGCGGGCTCGGTTCGAGTGGTTACACAGGCTCGATTGCCCGCTCTGCCGGCTACGAACCGGGCGAGCGTCGCGAAAAACCACGCACCGAGTGGAAGGGCGCTATCAGTTCGGTTCGCGACAATGGCGACCTAACCCTTGCGGTTGGCGACAAGATCGAGCACTCCGATTTCGGGCAGGGCAAGGTCATCGATGTCTCGGGCGAGCCGCCCAAGCAGACCGCCGAGGTGGTTTTTGCCGGTGGAGCCAAGAAGCGCCTGCTCGTGCGAGTTGCACCAATCACGAAACTCTAGAACCCGCCTCAACCCGCTTTAGCCCGAGCGACGGCACGCGCAGGGCGCATCCGTGGG
>CAZSRJ010000127.1:0-3290 GCA_964609235.1 uncultured Rhodoluna sp. | reverse complement strand
GCCCATCGGTCGCCGCGTAGCGAACACTTCCAACGGGGTCGGCCATCCATGGGTCTTGCCAAACCAACTGCTGCTCATTTGAAATTGCAGAGCCTGCGAGCGGTTGCCCGAAGGTGGCCACGATCGCGAGGTCGTCTACTCGCGAGACCACAACCTTGCTGCGAAAAATCATCTGGTCAAACCAGGTCAAGAGCTTTTCTGCGTGCTCGGCCAAAACAATCAGCCACGAGTTTTCACCATCGTCGATTATCTGAATGTTTTCTTCGATGCGACCATTTGCGTCGAGCAAAAGTGCATCGGCGCTCTGCCCGGGCTTAAGGTTTGCCAAGTTTTGCGAGAGCATGGCGTGCAACCAGGTGAGTCGATCTTGACCAGAAACACGAATCACCGATTTGTCGTCGACGAGGCAAACACGCTTCGACTCGAGCAGTTCGCGCTGTTCGACAAGCGGGTTTTCAAAGTGTGATTTCAACTGCAACCAATCTGTTATTCAACGCGCTCGAGGCGAGCCGATGCGTGTGGTCGAAGGTCGCTGCCGGGCATCGCGATCTCCCACACCCAGAGCAGGGCGTTTTCGACCAGCCCATACATGCGCGTTGAGTGGCGATAAATCTTTGCGCCTTCGAATGCAGCCCCGGCGTAAGAAGCTAGGTCTATGCGTGCACCTTTGATTACGCCGTCGTAGAGCTCGGCGAAACCACCCGGTTGAAGTGTGGCAACTTGAATATCGAAACCGCCGTGCTCTTTGCGAAGCTTCTCGAGATCTTCGTGATTCTTGAGCGAGGGCTCGCCTTCACCAACAAGCAGGCCTGGGCCGTGATCTGCATCTTCGGCCGGCCGAGCCAGTCGCCAATAACCGAGTTCGCTCGGAAGTTTGATTTGCTCGTCGCCGATTAGCTGAGCGCTCGAGATGTAGGTGAGAACGTTGTGGCCGTCGTGAGCGAATTCGATTCGCTGGCTGAACTCGTGTTCGACCGGAGTGTCTGAACCTTCGGCCTTAAAGCTGATGACCCCGGTTCCCTGCCACTTGCCAACTAGAAAGGCGAAGGGCGTGAGTTCCAGAGGAAGGTCTTCTGGAAGAACGAACAACTACTTCTGACCCTTGAAGAGTTTGTAGAGCACAAGAGCTGAGACGCCAGCAATTGCCAAGGATGCCAGAACGAGCAGGCCGGTAAAGAAGATTTCGAGCGCTAGAAGCATGGCTTAATTCTAACCTCGCAACCAGACGAAGGCGGTGGCCAGGGTGAGAATTAGGTAGCTGCCGCCGCCCACGTAGACCAGTCGGCGCACGAACCCCCTTGGCTCTGCCCTGAAGAGTTGAATCATCGAAACGAAGGCCAGCGAGCCGGCAAGAATTGCTGCGAATGGTGCAAGAATCTCGGCTCGAGAAACTTGGGTCACGAGCACCACCGTCAAGATGGCAACCGCGAGCCAAATCAAAATGATTTCTAGCCAGTTCTGCTTCACGCTTCAATCATGCCTTAAGCCCGCTAATCACTTGGCTATGCTTGAGACACCAGTTTGGAGAGAAATGGCCCAACTTCTGATTTTGACGGCCTCGGCCGACACAGAAGTTCTGCCCGCCCTGCATCTGCTTGGCCATAAATTCCGCTCAATTCCTGCCGAACCAGCAAGCCTGGTTAATGCTCCGAGTGCAGACCTAATTTTCTTGGATGCGCGACACAATCTCGCTGCCGCAAAATCTATAGCGCGAATTTTAAACACGACCGGATTGAGCACACCGCTTCTCGCTGTGGTTACCGAGGGTGGATTAGCCGGCATCTCGTCTGAGTGGGGTGTCGCTGACATAATTCTCGACACCGCCGGGCCCGCCGAAATTGACGCGCGAATTCGTTTGGCGCTTGCCCGTCAAAATGAAGGAAGAGCCAGCGAGCAGATTCAAACTTCTGGCATCAGCATCGACGAGGCTAGCTATACCGCTCGCGTTCACGGCAAGCCACTCGATCTGACATTCAAAGAATTTGCACTGCTCAAGTTTTTGGCGCAGCATCCGGGCAGGGTGTTTACACGAGACCAGTTGCTCAGCGAGGTTTGGGGCTACGACTATTTCGGCGGCACCAGAACCGTTGACGTGCACATCAGGCGACTTCGTGCGAAACTTGGCGACCTCGAATCGCTTATCGGCACTGTGCACAACGTTGGCTACCGTTTTGCCCCGTCACCCGAAGATAATTTCTCGGCTACCACCCGTTAAGCCATTCGTGGCAGACTTGGGTTTATGTCTGACGAAACCATGGCCATCGATCTAATCGATGATTCGAACGGCCTACCCTCAGACCGCTACCTCGACCGAGAGCTGAGTTGGCTTGCCTTCAACCAGCGCGTTCTAGAGCTCGCAGAAGACCCAGACCTCTATCTGCTCGAGCGCGTGAACTTCTTGAGCATTTTTGCCTCGAACCTAGATGAGTTTTTCATGGTGCGCGTGGCTGGCCTGAAACGTCGCATCGCAACCGGCCTTGCGGTGAACTCGGCATCTGGCCTCGAGCCCGCCGAGGTGCTCACCGGCATCAGCGAAGAGGCACACCGTCTTCAACTGCGTCACGCACATCTGTTCAGAGACGAAATCGAGCCGGCGCTTCGCGCCAATGGCATTCGCCTGATGAAGTGGAACGAACTAGAAGAACAAGAGAAGTCGGCACTTCACTCGTACTTTCAGAAGCAGATTTTTCCGGTGCTTACTCCGCTTGCGGTAGATCCGGCACACCCGTTTCCATACATCTCAGGCCTCTCGCTGAACCTTGCGGTTGTGGTTCGAAACGAACAGCAAGACACCGAGCACTTTGCTCGTGTGAAGGTGCCGCCGCTTCTGCCGCGATTCGTGAGGGTGCCTGGTTCGCCTTCTTCGCACGATGTCAAATATGTTCCGCTCGAAGAAATCATCGGCGAGTTTTTGGGTCAGTTGTTTCCGGGCATGCAGGTTGTTCAGCAGCACGCATTCCGCGTCACGCGAAACGAAGATCTAGAGGTCGATGATGACGAGGGCGAAAACCTGCTAATCGCGCTCGAAAAAGAATTGCTGCGCAGACGCTTCGGCCCGCCGGTTCGACTCGAGGTTGCAAGTGACATTAACCCTGAAGTTCTAGATTTGCTCATGCACGAGCTCGACATCACAGATGAAGATGTCTACCAACTGCCCTCACCGCTCGACCTAACCGGCCTTAGTGAAATCGCATTCTTGAACCGCCCAGAGTTGCGCTACCCGATTCATCCGAGAATCACCAACCGCTACCTGCACGCCGGCGAAGACGAAAAGATCGACATCTTTGCTG
>CAZSRJ010000126.1:0-3296 GCA_964609235.1 uncultured Rhodoluna sp. | reverse complement strand
CCGATGGTTTGAAAGTCGCCACGCGGGCGCTGTCTACCCAAACCAACAGGGTTGGGGTGTTAGCGATGGCTGGGGTGCTTACTGCAAGCATTGATCCCGCTGCCAAAGTCGCTACTGCAGCTGCAATGCTGCTCTTGCGGATCTTCATTTGTTACCTTTCGAACTACGTAGTTGAAGGACTTGCAATCAAGTCCTTCAAGTTCGAGGCATCTTTATAGGTGCTGTTTGGCTACGCTTAAGCACGTGGTGAACGCAAACATCGAAGGCAAGGCCTACCCAGAAACCGCCCCCTATTTGGTGGGCCGAGAGAAAATCCGTGAATTTGCACTGGCTGTGCAATCAACCAGCCCAATCAACCTCGATGTCTTCGCAGCCCAGGCAGCGGGCTATTCAGACGTGGTTGCTCCACCTACCTTTGCCGTGGTGATTCAGGAGCGTAGCCTCAGCTCGGTGCTGGCAGACAAAGAGGCCGACATCGACTTCAGCCGAGTGGTGCACGGAGATCAGCGCTTTATTCACGCCCGCCCGATTGTTGCCGGTGATGAGCTGACCAGCCAACTCACTGTTGCTTCGGTAAAGACTCTCGGCGCGCACGCAATGGTGACTTTTGAAACGAAGATTCACGACGCCGAGAAGCAACTGGTCTGCACAGCAATTTCGACTCTTGTGGTTCGAGGTGAAGAGTAATGACTCACATCAACATTGCCTCGCTTGAGGTTGGTCAAGAAATCGCAAGCATCGAGTATCGATTGACTCGCGATTCGTTGGTGCGTTATGCCGGAGCCTCTGGCGACTTCAACCCGATTCACTATCGTGACGACATCGCAAAGGCGGTTGGTCTTGACGGTGTTCTTGCGCACGGCATGCTCACAATGGGCGCTGCCGTTCAAGTTGCAATCAACTGGATAGGTGACCCCGGCCGAATTGTCGACTACGGCGTGCGATTCACCAAACCCGTTTTTGTTGATGCCGCGAAGGGCGCGCTGCTAACCGTCAGCGGAAAAATCGGCGAGATTGATGCCGAGAATTCAATTGTTCGCATCGACATCACCGCGAGCTGCGCAGACGTTGCGGTTCTCGGCAAGGCTCAGGCAAGGGTTCGCATCTAATGACAGCGCTTCGCGCAAATTCTGTTGCGCTCAGCGAAGTTACAACCATCGGTGTCGGTGGTGTGCCGGCCGAACTCATTGTTGTTAAGACATATGAAGAGTTGCTCGAGAGCGTGCGCGAAGTTTAGGCAACCGGCGAAGACTGGTTTATTTTGGGCGGCGGCAGCAACGTAGTGGTTTCTGATCACATCGAAAACTTGCGCGTTGTAAAGATCGAAACCAGCGGAATCGAACGTTTGGGTCAGGGGCACCTTAGAGTTCAGGCTGGCGAGAACTGGGATCACTTTGTTGAACACTGCGTTGAGCACGGGCTCGGAGGAGTCGAATCGCTCAGCGGCATTCCGGGCAGTGTGGGAGCGGCTCCGGTGCAGAACATCGGGGCTTACGGCCAAGAGATTGCTGATGTTTTGGTTCGAGTCGAGTTTCTCGACTATGCCACCGGAGAGTTGCAGATTCTCGAAAAGGAGCAGCTCGAACTGGCCTATCGCGACAGCGTTCTAAAGCGCTCAAAGGTTGGTGTGATCACCTGGGTTGAGTTTCAGTTGCTTAGCGATTTGCCGGCGGGTTCAACCGAGTTGATGCGCCGCCGTCGCCAAGAGGTGCTTGAGCTGCGAGCATCCAAGGGCATGGTTTTAAACGAAGCAGATCGAGACACTCACAGCTGCGGAAGTTTTTTCACCAACCCAATTGTGAGCGCAAGCTTCGCGAGAACGCTTCCGCTGGATGCTCCGGCCTGGCCCATGGATGATGACGCCGAGCGTGTGAAACTTTCTGCGGCCTGGTTGATTGAGCAGAGTGGTGTGAAAAAGGGTTTGCAACTTGGAGACTCGAAAGCCGGAATCTCGACCAAGCACGCTTTGGCAATCACTAAT
The DNA here is from genome assembly GCA_964609235.1 of uncultured Rhodoluna sp. Classification (GTDB taxonomy): domain Bacteria; phylum Actinomycetota; class Actinomycetes; order Actinomycetales; family Microbacteriaceae; genus Rhodoluna. Next base: position 1,315 of record CAZSRJ010000126.1, on the reverse strand, counting down.
CGCGGTGGAGCGAGTGCGAAAGAGGTGGCCGAGCTTGCACGATTTATTCAAGAGCGCGTTGCGGCAACCTTTGGAATCAATCTGATTCCCGAACCTAGCTTTATTGGTTTTTAACCGAGAAGTTTCTGAGAGCAGCGGCGTGGCGTCTATTTAAGACGAAATGGCATGAGAATCTTGCACGAATTACTTGAACAGAGCCTGTAGTCGCTGAATGCCCTGGAGCAGTTGCTCGTCACCCAGCGCGTAACTCATGCGAACGTAACCCGATGGCCCGAAGGCTTCACCAGGAACAAGCGCAACTTCTGCAGCGTCAAGAATGTAGTCGCAGAGTTCGAGCGAAGTGTTGATTTTGTTTCCACCCCACTCGCGACCGAGCAATGCAGAAACGTCGCTGTAAACATAGAACGCACCTTCTGGCATCGGAGCATTCCAACCGTCAATCTTGCGCAGTTCTGAAACCGCAACTTTTCTGCGACGGTCGAAGGCTTCGCGCATTGCAAGCACTTCATCTTGCGGCCCGGTTAGTGCCGCAATTGCCGCGCGCTGCGAAATGTTCGAGACGTTCGAAGTTAGGTGTGACTGCAGATTGCCAGCGGCTTTCATCGCGTCGAGCGGGCCGGCCATCCAGCCAAGGCGCCATCCGGTCATTGCATAGGTTTTGGCTACGCCGTTCACCATGATGGTGCGGTCGGTTAGCTCTGGAACGGCCTCGGTGATCGAGACAGCCTTGAGGCCGTCGTAGACCAGGTTTTGGTAGATCTCATCTGTCACGACCCACATGCCGTTTTCGTAGGCCCAGCGACCAATGGCCTCGGTCTCTTCATGGCTGTAAACCGCGCCGGTTGGGTTCGAAGGGCTTACGAAGAGCAAAACCTTAGATCTCGAGGTGCGAGCCGCTTCGAGCTGTTCGACCGTGACGCGGTAGCCCTGGTCTGCCCCAGCGAAGACCTCGACTGGCACACCACCGGCAAGGCGAATGGCTTCTGGATAGGTTGTCCAGAACGGGGTAGGCATCAAAACCTCGTCACCCGGGTCGAGCAGGGTGGCAAATGCCTGGTAAACGGCCTGTTTTCCGCCGTTCGTGACGACTACCTGGGCGGCCGTGATTTGTGTGCCCGAATCGGTCAAAGTCTTCTGAGCAATGGCCTCGCGAAGGTCTGGCAAGCCAATTGCTGGGGTGTAGCGGTGGTTTTTGGGGTCGATAACGGCCCGAGAGGCCGCCTCAACGATGTGCTGGGGTGTGGCAAAGTCTGGCTCCCCAGCGGCATCCGAGATAACCGGGCGACCAGCAGCATGAAGGGCCTTGGCCTTGGCG
>CAZSRJ010000125.1:0-3308 GCA_964609235.1 uncultured Rhodoluna sp. | reverse complement strand
GCGAATTCACGTGGCTGACATACCTGCGATTAGCGAACCCACCGATGTTGCGGGTGGAGCGAAGCGAGCGAATTCTTGGGTCTGGCTAAGAAGGAGCGATTGTTACACGCGTTCGAACTGGCTGAAACCACCGGCTTGAGTATTGGCACCAAGCTTGGAACTGTAAAGCGACTTACCGCTGATTGGCCAGCTAAGCACGAATTCGAAATCATCGCCCTAAAGCCAGGAGACGAACTGGTTGGAGCCTGTGAAGCTAACGATCAGATGCAGTTCATCTTTGTAACCAACGACGCTCAGCTTTTGAGATTCAAGGCTGACTCAGTGAGGCCGCAGGGTCGAGGCGCAGCCGGCGTTGCAGGTATAAATGTTGCCAAGGGAGCAGAAGCGATTTTCTTCGGAGCCGTCGAAGAGAATGCAGTTGTCGTTACCGCCGCAAACAACTCGTCTGCGCTTGCTGGAACCGATTCGGGAAGCGCGAAGTTGTCGGCGCTCAGCGAATTTCCGATGAAAGGTCGCGCCACCGGAGGCGTGAGAGCGCACAAGTTCATCAGAAACGAAGACCAGCTCTACTTCGCATGGGCAGGCAACCAAGAACTCTTGGCAAGCACCGCCGATGGAAAACCAATTGACCCAAGCCTTGAGCCAGCTAAACGTGATGCCAGCGGCACTAAGTTGGCGACACCGCTAGGAGCAATAGGTCACCCTTAGGCGTCAATGCGGTCGCGCTCGAGACCGTCGGCCGAATCTACGATGAAGTCGCGGCGAGGGGCAACCTCGTTGCCCATAAGCAATTCGAAGGTCTTTTCGGCAAACTCGGCGTCGAGAATATTCACCCTTCGTAGAGTGCGGTGAGAGCGATCCATGGTCGTCTCGGCCAGCTGATCGGCATCCATTTCACCCAGCCCCTTGTAGCGCTGAATCGGCTCCTTATAGCGTTTGCCGGCCTTTTCGAGCTTGATCAGCAGGGTTTCGAGCTCCTGCTGCGAATAGGTGTAGATGACCTCATTGGCCTTGCTCCCCTGGTTTACAACCTCAACCCTGTGCAATGGCGGAACAGCGGCGTAAACCCTGCCATCCTCGACAAGCGGCCTCATGTATCGGTAAATCAGGGTGAGCAAGAGGGTTCTAATGTGTGCGCCATCAACATCGGCATCGCTCATCAAAATAACCTTGCCGTACCTCGCCGCCTCTAGATCGAACGATCTGCCCGAGCCGGCCCCAATCACCTGAATAATCGATGCGCACTCGGCGTTTGAGAGCATGTCAGACACTGACGCCTTTTGCACGTTCAGAATCTTTCCACGGATGGGTAGCAGCGCCTGGTACTCGCTGTTGCGAGCTAGCTTCGCCGTTCCGAGAGCAGAGTCACCCTCAACAATGAATAGTTCGCTAACCAGTGTTTCATTTGTTCTGCAGTCAACCAATTTGCTGGGCAGAGATGAACTCTCGAGCGCGTTCTTGCGTCGCTGAGTTTCTTTGTGGGCACGCGCAGAAACACGCGATTTCATCTCTGCGACAATCTTCTCGAGCAATAAAGCCGACTGAGTTTTGTCGTCACGCTTGCCGCTCGCAAATCGATCGTTCAGACTCTTCGCAACAACATTGGCAACAATGTTTTTCACTGCCGGAGTGCCCAAGACCTCTTTCGTTTGACCTTCGAATTGTGGTTCAGCTAAACGCACGGTGACAACTGCCGTGAGGCCGCTTAGAACGTCTTCCTTTTCGACCTTGTCGTTTCCAAGTTTGAGCTTGCGTGAGTTTGTGTCTATGTGTGACTTGAGCGTCTTTAGCAGCGCTTGCTCGAAGCCAGCGATGTGGGTTCCGCCTTTTGGGGTAGAAATAATGTTCACGAACGACTTCACCTCGGTGTCATAACCGGTGCCCCAACGCACCGCTATGTCAACATCGCACTTTCGCGAAACCTCTTTGCTAACCATGTTGCCGTCGTCGCCGAGAACCGGAATGGTCTCAGTGAAATCTCCAGAACCAGCAAGTCGCCATGTTGAGGTGAGCGGCTGATCTTTGGCTAGGAAGTTGGCAAATTCGATAATGCCGCCGTCATACTTGAATTCTTGCTTCTCTGACTTTCCTGAGCGCAAATCGTCGATGTGTATTGCTAATCCAGGAACCAGAAAAGCGGTTTGACGAGCCCTGTCGCTCAACTCAGACATGTTGAAGTTGGCATCCTTGATAAAAATCTGAGGGTCTGACCAGTAGCGAACACGGGTTCCTGTGGTGTTCTTTGAAACTTTGCCGATTTCGCGCAACACGCTCTTGTCGTCGAAGGCCTTGAACTTGTTGCTCGGGCTTACGCCCTTGCTGTCGTCGAAGATTCCGGGCTCACCCCTTCGAAACGACATCGCCCAAGTCTTTCCATCACGGTCGACTTCGACGTCGAGACGCTCAGAGAGCGCGTTGACCACAGATGCGCCAACACCGTGCAAACCACCCGAGGCGGCATACGAACCAGAACCGAACTTGCCACCCGCGTGGAGCTTAGTGAAAACGACTTCGACGCCCGAGAGGCCAGTTTTGGGCTCTATGTCTACTGGAATTCCGCGCGCGGTGTCACGAACCTCGACGCTGTGGTCTTTGTGCAAAATGATCGAAATCGACCCACCGTGGCCACCGAGTGCCTCGTCGACGCTGTTGTCGATAATCTCCCACAAGCAGTGCATGAGCCCACGTGAATCGGTTGAACCGATGTACATGCCCGGACGTTTGCGAACGGCTTCAAGGCCTTCGAGCACCGAAAGGTGACGCGCGGAATACTCACTCTTAGACACCCCTCGATGTTACCCAGTAGTCGCCCAGAACCAGCGAATAAACACGGATGCGCAAATATTCGCAGTTAGCGAAATCAGCCCGAATTGAACTGTTTTGTCAGAGGTATGTGTTCTTATTGATGTACCGAAAGGAATGCAAATGCAACCAACTGAAATCGAACAAGAGCCAGAAGTCACCAACGAACTCACAGCCGCAGATAGGTGTGATGAGTGTGGTGCACAGGCATACATTCGAGTTACGTTGGCTGCAGGTGAGCTACTTTTCTGTGGTCACCACGGCAACGAGAAGCGCGAAGCGTTGCAGCCGGTTGCAATCAAGTGGCAAGACGAAACAGACAAGTTACTCGCCAGATAGTTCGATCGCAAGGTTTCTCGCGTCTTCGACAAATCTTGCAAGAGATTCGTTCAACTGACTACCGGCTAGTTCATCAATCGCCATCAGCTCGACGAACTCGTTCGACAAATTAGGGTTCTTTGCAAGAACCGGGCCGTGCAGCACAGTTCCGACTAGGTTTCCGTGAC
>CAZSRJ010000124.1:0-3332 GCA_964609235.1 uncultured Rhodoluna sp. | reverse complement strand
AACTCCTACCTTAAGAGTGTTCGTGCTACCATTTACTTTTGTCGCCGAGTTGGAAGAATCAATCACTCGTCCGGGTGGCGGAATGGTAGACGCGCTAGCTTGAGGTGCTAGTCCTCTTCGGGGGGTGTGGGTTCAAGTCCCATTTCGGACACGTAGCTTGAGACAGCTAAACATTAAACCCCTGCGCATTAGCGCGGGGGTTTCGTGTTTCTGCACCTTTTACACTTGGATAATGTCGCAACGAGAAGTGTCGCTTAGTGCAGCAGCAGCCTACTCAATCGACTTTGCCCGCGAACTCTTGCTCGGCAAAAGGGTCATGGTTCTCACCGGTGCAGGCCTAAGCACCGATTCGGGCATTCCCGATTATCGCGGCGAGGGGCGTGTTGCCCGCCATCCGATGACCTACGACGTCTTCATGGGATCGCACGAGGCGCGGGTTCGATACTGGGCGCGAAGCTATGTTGGCTGGAGTCGAATCGCAGACGCCAAACCAAATGCCGGGCATCAGAGCCTTGCCGAAGCTCAGAAACTTGGGCGAATCGGTCGCATAGTCACTCAGAATGTCGACGGACTGCATCAGGCGGCCGGAGCCACCGACGTCATCGATCTGCACGGAAGGCTCGACCGGGTCATTTGCACAGGTTGCAAGAAGCTGATCAGTCGTTCTGACCTAGACAACATTTTGCGCAGTCTGAATCCGGGGGTCGACAAAAACCAGAGCATCGAATTCACCCCAGACGGCGATGCAGAGGTTGAAGTGTCAGCCGATTTTAAAATTCCGGATTGCCCGGTTTGCAAATCGATTTTGAAGCCCGACGTCGTCTTTTTTGGTGAGAGCGTTCCGACGAGTCGTGCTGAGTTAGCCATGGCCGAATTATAACAGTCAGACGCACTTTTGGTTGCTGGAACTTCGCTAACCGTCAACTCGGGAATGCGCTTTGCTCGCGCTGCGGCAAAATCGGGTAAACCAATTGTCATCGTAAACTTGGGAGCAACCAGAGCCGACAACCTCGCAATCGCCAAGATTGAAGCGAACACTTCTCGTGCTCTCGAAAGGTTGCTAATTGCCTAGAACAGTTGTTGGTTTGCTGCGTCACGGGCAAACCGATTGGAACATCGACTTTCGACTGCAGGGAGTAACCGACGTCGAACTCAACGAGACTGGAATCAGGCAGGCCCAGCTCGCCGCCGAGCACCTAAACGGTGACGACTGGGATTTCATCGCCAGCTCTCCCCTGTCGCGGGCGAAAGTTACCGCAGAAATCGTGGCAGAGAAGTTGCAAATCACCGAGGTAAAGGTAATGCCGCTTCTGCTCGAGCGCTCATTTGGTGAGGTCGAGGGCATGCTCTACGAAGACTGGAAACGACTGCATCCAGATGGAATTGCACCCGGCGGCGAAACCGAGGAGCAATTGCATGCGCGAACCCTAGAACTTCTAGACGAACTGCTTGTGCTCTTTCGCGGCACTAGAGTTCTGACAATCAGCCACGGAGCCCTGATTCGCAAGGTGGTCAACCTTCTTAGCCTCGAGAAGTTTCCGCTGCCTGGCGAGCGAATCGCCAACGCCTCGCTTAGCGTGATTGTGCATGACGAGGCCGGATGGCGCCTTGAGCACTACGGCCCTGCGGAGCTTTCTGCCAGCTAGCACTCGCGCGCGGCTCTAAGTCTGCCTTCAATAGAGGCTGTTGATGGCCTCGATCAACTCGTCTGCCGAAGCCTCCCAGTTGAATTTGCTGGCCTGTTCGAGCGATTCCTTGCTCTTCTGGCGCCACTTCGTTTTTGATTCGAGGTTGCGCACGCCCTCGACGAATTGCTCGGGCGAGGTTGCATCGAAGTAAGTCGCAGCAGTGCCACCGATTTCTCTAAAGATTTCGATGTCGCTTATGACTACCGGGCAGCCGCGTCCCATTGCTTCAATCACGGGAATTCCAAAACCCTCGTCTAGCGAGGCAGTGACCAGGGCGATGGCATCATCCAGCTGACTTAGGTATTCGATGTCGGTGACACCATTGTGAAAAATAACGTTGCCGAGTTTGCTTAGGGCTTGCAGTTCTGCGCGACGAACATCTGTGATTTGACTGAGCAAATGCAATTCGTAATCTGGCAGCAGATTCATGCCAACCACAAGCGTCTCAACATTCTTGTAGTCCATGAAGCTACCCATATAGATGAGTTTCTGTTTCTCAGTTGGCCTGCTGTGAGCAACTTCGTGCTGTTCATCGTTGTGAGCCGCCGCGTTATAGACCACGTGAACAGGCAGCTTAGTTAGCCGGTGCTTGGCAATTAGTGCCTTCGTGGTCTCTGAGACGGTTACTACGGCATCGGTTGAGTTGAGCAGCACTCGCTGCGGCCAATAGAAACTGTGAAAGATTCTCCATCCGAGTCGAATGAGCGGCGAGAAACTGGGTGGCGCTGCCGGATGTGCGTAGTAAATCAGATCGTGAAGAGTGAGCAGAAGCTTGTAGCGCCGGCCAAGTCGACCCATCGTCTGCATGGGTGTGAACACTAACTTCGCACCGACTCGGTTGAGCTTGAGCCCTAGAAAAGCTTCTCCAATCAGCGAAGTCGGGTCGCTGAGTTGAATGTGTTTGATTCCCTTTGGCAGCGACTCGAGCTGGCGAAGGTCTGAAACTATTGCGATTGTGTCGATTCGCTTGCTGATTGCGTCGCAAAGACCGGCCGAGAAGCGACTCACTCCGTCGTGGTGATCGACGCGAATGTATCTGGCATCGAAATAGAGCGTGTCTTTTGCCTTCGGGCTTAGTTCAGTCATTGTGTTCAGCCAACCACTCATCGATCGATTTAGCGATTTGTTCTGGAATCTCGTAGTGGGTTAGGTGCCCGACTCTCTTGAACTCGACCAGCTTCGAGTTGCTTTGCCCTATCGAACTAAATAGTGCCTGCTGCTGCTTCACGGTGGTTATGTCGTCGAGTTCACCGATGAGCATTAGCACGGGCAGTTTGAAGTCAGCAGAAAAGTCAGCCACGCAATTCGAGATCGAAGCCGAATAGCCCTCTAGAGCCACAGCGCGAGATGCAAAGTCGCTGAAATTGCTGTCGTGCTGAGCGTGAATCCATTTGCGCAGCTGGCGGTCTCTCGACTTGGTCATGACCACGCTCATGCCGCGAACCACGGGTTTGCCCTTGAGAATTCTTAGGCCGAGACGCTCTGGCAGCGCACCGGCCAACCAGAAGAATGACTTCGTGGCCGCGGTGGCCAGTGCCCTGGGCCCGCTGAGCGCGGGTGCCGAAACTGGATTCTCGAGTATCAGAGATTTGATGCCAGAGAACCTCGAGGCGAAAGCCGAGACAATTATGCTGCCGAAAGAAT
>CAZSRJ010000123.1:0-3362 GCA_964609235.1 uncultured Rhodoluna sp. | reverse complement strand
ATCGACTCTGACATCGACGGTGACGACGTTGTAAACGGTCTAGATGATGACATTGACGGCGACGGTAAGCCAAACGTTTCTGACTCAGACCCGGCCGCTACAAACTGCGGGCAGAACGCAGAGCCGCCGCTGATTCAGCCAGAGTCAGAAACCTCTGCAGCACAGAGCGATACAACTTGGATTGGTGTTATCGGTGTTGCACTTCTCGGTTTCGGTTACCTCGTGTTGCGCAGATTTCGCCGCGCTAAAAAGTAATTTGCGAAGATAGAGCCATGGCGCGCGTTCTCATTCATCACGGATTAGCTAATCGCCGTTGGCCAGACCATTGGCAAAGACACCTGGCAAACTCACTGCGTAAGCAGGGGCACTTGGTTTCTTACGCGCAGTTTCCGAATCCAGAAAAGCCAACTCTCGAAGAGTGGCAGGCCATGTTGCATGCCGAGGCCGAACTGCTGGTTGAAGCGGGCGAGCAAGCCGGCGAACTGGTGTTTGTCGGTCACTCGCTGGGCTGCCTGAACTTCTTGTGGGCGGCCTCTGAGGGTGCATTGCCCACCAGGTTCAGCCGAGCCCTGCTGGTTGCGCCGGCAGACCCAACCTTGCTTCCAGATCTAGACATCGAGCGCCTAAACGTTGAAAAACCCGACTTTTCGGCCAGAATCGGGGCCTTTGTCGATGAGGTCACCCTGGTGGCTAGCGATAAAGACATGTGGTTGCCGCGAGGCATCCGTGCGACTTTTGGCAAACAACTCGGGGTAGAGCCGGTCATAATCGAGGGGGCAAATCACCTTTCGAGAGCCGACGGTTGGGGCTATTGGCAGGGCGTTATCGACTGGGTCAACGACCCTGCAGCCGACCTCACAGTTCGCGGGTAGGCTACAAAGAAGCTCCCGATTTGCCCCACGGAGTACACAGAGCAGTTAGAGAACCCCATGAGGATCTTGCTAATCGGTGCTGGCGGCGTAGGCGATGCAATCGTAAAGATTGCAGCCACCAGACACTTTTATGAACACATTGTTGTCGCCGATTTCGACCTTTCAAGAGCAGAGAACTCAATCGAGTGGGTGCGCAAGCGCAACGGCGAAGAAAAAGCCGCGCAGTTCACCGCCGCAAAGATTGACGCCTCGAATGCAGCACAAATTGTTGAGCTCGCGAAGGCACACAACATCACGCACATTTTGAATGCGGTTGAACCGAAGTTTGTAAACACGGTCTTCGCTGCTGCATTCACTGCAGGCGTGCATTATCTCGACATGGCGATGAGTCTGTCAGAAGTCAACGAGAACGACCCATTTCACCTGCCGGGCATCAAGCTCGGTGATGCGCAATATGCCGTGCACGACCAGTGGGAACGCTCAGGTCGTTTGGCATTGGTTGGCATCGGCGTTGAGCCAGGTCTATCGAACATCTTTGCTCGTTACGCCGCCGACTACCTCTTTAGTGAGATCACCGAAATCTCTGTCAAGGATGGCGGCAACTTAGTCGTGCGAAACGAAGATGGCGAAGAAATCTTTGCGCCTTCGTTCTCAATCTGGACCACCATCGAAGAGTGCTTGAACCCACCGCTTCTCTGGACGCGCGACAAGGGTTGGCACACAACCAAGCCGTTTAGCGAGCCAGAGATCTTCGAATTTCCAGAGGGAATCGGAAACGTTGAGTGCGTAAACGTTGAGCACGAAGAGGTGGCCATGTTGCCGCGCACAATTCGCGCAGATCGTTTCAGCTTCAAGTATGGATTGGGCTCAGACTTCATCGGAGTGCTGAAGACCCTTCACATGCTCGGCCTCGACGGCACCAAACCAACCCGAGTTCGAAGCCTGCAGGGCCCTGTAGACGTGGCTCCGCGTGACATGGTGGTCTCGGTCTTGCCAAACCCGGCAGAAATTGGCCCGCGCATGACCGGCAAGACCTGCGCCGGAACCCTGGTTCTCGGCAAAGACAAGAACGGTCGCGAACGCGCTACCTATCTATATCACGCAGCCGACAACGAGTGGACAATGGCCAACTACGAGTCACAGTGCGTGGTTTGGCAGACGGCCTTCAACCCTTTGATTGCACTCGAGCTTATGGCAGAGGGAATCTGGCGCGGTGCCGGTGTTCTCGGCCCAGAGCACTTCGATGCGAAGCCGTTCTTAGATCTAATGTCTTCTTCGGTTGGCTACAACATCGAGTGGAAGCAGCAGGAGCGCCTACCGGCGTCACCGCTGCGGCAACCATAAACGCAAATGTCTGACTACGACGTCGCAATCGTTGGCTCCGGTTTCGGAGGCTCGATTGCGGCGTTGCGTTTAACCGAGAAGGGCTATCGTGTTCTGGTTATTGAAGCCGGTTCGCGCTATCGCGATGAAGACTTCGCAAAGAATAGTTTTGACCTCAAGCGGTTTCTTTTCTTTCCGCGCCTAGGGCTTCGCGGCATTCAACGCATCGACTTTTTTCAAAACCGGTTCGTGGGCGAAAGTTGCAGACTGGCAGAAACTGCTCGACCCATATTTCAACCAGGCTGAGCGCATGCTCGGTGTTGAGATAAATCCATTCGAAAGCAATAGCGATCGCGCAATCAAAAAAGTTGCAGACCGAATGGGCTTCGGCAAAACCTATCGCATGACACCGCTTGGCATTTTCTTTGGCGCGAAAAAGAAACTTGCCGAAGGCACAGAAGTCGAAGATCCATACTTCGGCGGCAAAGGCCCTTCGCGAACATCTTGCATCAACTGCGGCGAATGCATGACCGGATGCCGTCACGGCGCAAAAAACACCCTGGTTAAGAACTACCTATATCTCGCCGAAGCCGCCGGAGCACAGGTAATTGCCGACACCACTGTCACCGACATCCAAGAGGTAAATGACGGCAGTTACCTCATCTCTACCCGCGCCAGCTGGGCGACAGGCGTGCTGAAGCCAAAGCACATCACCGCAGATCAGGTGATTGTGGCCGCCGGAGCGCTGGGCACTGCCAAGCTGCTGCAGAAAGTTCGAGCCAACGGTCGGCTTGCAGGCATGAGCGATCAGCTCGGTGCACTGAGTAGAACCAACAGCGAGTCGCTTCTCGGTGTGGTCTCGCGACGTGACGACATCGACTACAGCGAGGGCAGCGCGATTACCTCGAGTGTGTTTCCAGACGAGCACACCCACATCGAACCGGTTCGCTACGGTCATGGCAGCGGCTTCATGGCAATCATGGAGTCGGTTCTGGCATCTGGCAAGCGCGGTGAAGCGCCAACCCCTTTGAGGCTGCTCGGGGCAACGCTTCGCAATCTGCACCGCATGCCGAAGTTCTACAACCTGCGCAAGTGGCCACAGCGCACACTCATCTTGTTGGTAATGCAAGCTCGCGACAACTCGCTAACCACCTTTGCAAAAAAGAC
>CAZSRJ010000122.1:0-3386 GCA_964609235.1 uncultured Rhodoluna sp. | reverse complement strand
CTTTGCTAACGCCAGCGATCTTCAACGCGAAGCCCATGTTCTCAGCAACGGTCATGTGTGGGTAAAGCGCATAGTTCTGAAAGACCATCGCGATGTCGCGGTCTTTTGGTGGAACGTCGGTGACGTCACGGTCGCCAATAAAGATTTGACCTTCGTTGACTTCTTCTAGTCCTGCGAGCATTCGCAGCGAAGTTGACTTACCGCAACCAGAAGGACCAACCAAAACCAAGAATTCGCCGTCGGCGACCTCTAGGTTGAGCTTGTCTACTGCTGCGCGAGTGCCACCCGGGTAAACGCGGGTTGCAACCTTGAATGTTACTGATGCCATTGTTTTCTCCTCACCGGCAGGTACGAGCCGGACGATCCGTAGTGATAGAGCCAGAAGGCGGCTGCCCTCTGCTACCTCCAATTATGCCAAGGCTTTTGCCCCTGCAAGCCCTCGTTTAGACTTGAAGTCTGTCCGAAACCTAATCGTGACGAAAGGTAATTCATGAGTTCAAACAATCGCCCTACCCGCTCGCAGCAGCGAGAAGAGGCCCGCGCCAAGGCCAAGGCCATGCGCGAGCAGCACAAAAAGGCCGAGCGTCGCAAAGGTTTGCTGGTCAAGGCAAGCATCGCGCTCGCGGTTGTTGGTGCGGCTGCCGTGATTGCCTCGGTGGTTATCGGTGGCATGGCGGGCAACGTGAACTCAAGCCAGAGCGAAACTCCGCTCAACCAGACCTCAAACAACGGCTTCTTGGTTGGAGCCAACGGTGAGTTGTTCACCGCATCGTCAACCCCATCGCCGACACCTTCGCCAGGTGCAACTGCGGTGCCAGCCTCGCCGGTGAAAATCATCACCTACGTTGACTACGCCTGCCCATTCTGCGCTTACTTCGAAAACGCCAACATCGATCAAATTAAGGGTTGGCTTGACACCGGTGTGGCCACACTCGAGATTCGCCCGCTTTCATTCTTGGATGGCCGCGGCTCACCGAATGAGTATTCGAGCCGTGCCGCGAACGCCACTGCTTGCGTTGCTTCGTTCTCGCCAAACAGCTATTTCGCATATAACAAGGCACTATTTCAGAACCAGCCAGTCGAAGGAACAGCCGGACCAAACAACTCTCAGCTATTCGCGACCGCTAAGGCTGTTGGCGTAACCAACGAGGCGAAGGTCGAGTCTTGCATCAAAGAAAAGTCATTCGGCAAGTGGATTCTAAAAACCACCGATGCCACCTTCGAAGCTGGTGTTCCCGAATACAGCCCGACCTTCTGGGCTGAGAAGAACGGCACACCTGCCGTGTTTGTAAACGGGCAGCACTACAAGGGCGGCGTTGACAACGCGGCTCAGTTCGCACAATTTGTTCTCGGAATTGCGGCGGGCAACTAGAATTACAAAGTTCACCTTTGGTGATCGATAGACACAGATTGCGAGCTCGCCCTCGTAAGAAGAGTGGTCAAATCTCTTCTGCAAATCAGGTGTCTAGGCCGACCTGGCGCAATTGGTAGCGCATCGCACTTGTAATGCGAGGGTTAGGGGTTCGAGTCCCCTGGTCGGCTCCAAAATAAAATCTCGTATTTCGTGGTCAAGTTCTTCGTTCAAGTCTCAGCCAGCCTGTTCGGCAAATTCCGATAGCTTCGAAATTTGCTTCGACCATGCTCATGCTTCGCTGGTCGGCTCCAGAAAACAGCTGGCTATGCGCCTAGTGCGCTGAGTGCTTCAAACACCAAGAACGCCGGCCAGACGAGTGACTTGAGCACTCCGAGAACGCCATCCCAGAAGCCAGTGGCTGTCGAGATGAAGTAGATCGCTGAACCGATAATGCCAAGACCATAGAACACTGATGGGTTTCCGTTTCCGCTCAAGTTGACGTTTACGTTCTTGAATCTCTTCTTCAAGTTCTTCTTTACTTTCTTTTTCACGTTCTTCGCAATCTTCTCTGCTTTGTAATCACTCATGCCAAAATTCTAACCCTCGGTGAAAGTTATGCTCACTGAATTGATGCAGTAGCGATCGCCGGTCGGGGTTTGCGGCGCATCTTCGAATACGTGTCCGAGGTGGCAGCCGCACGCCGCGCAGCGAACCTCGGTGCGAACCATGCCGTGTGAACGGTCTTCAATTAGCTCAACCGCATCGCCAACCTTGGGCTCGTAGAAACTCGGCCAACCGCAGTGAGAGTCAAACTTTGTCTCACTCTTGAAGAGCTCAGCGCCGCAACCACGGCACGAGAAAGTTCCAACTCGAGACTCCTCTAGCAGCTCGCCGGTGTAGGCACGCTCGGTGCCCGCTTCGCGCAGCACGTGATATTCAAACTCGCTGAGTTCGGCACGCCACTCATCGTCGCTCTTGTTTACCGAGTAAGTCATTGAAACTCCGTTTCGATTGTGTTTCGAAGCCTAATATTAGGCTCGAGTGCGAAAGAGAAAAACACAGAGACATGGCCGATAAATTCCCCACGGATGAGTTCGACGCCGCTCCCGTTCACGGTGGCCGTCACCGCATTCGTCGCACCGCCAAGCATCGCATCCTTGAGTTTTTGAAAATCGCGAGTTTCTCGGCAATCGTTGCGCTTCTGGGTTATGTGGGTCTCAAGGGAATCGACAGCCTGAACTTCTTCACCGACAACTCCACAGTTGTTGCCCAGCCGGTGGTTGAAGAGCAAAAGCCGCTTGTCGTCGTGCTTGACGCCACAGACCAAGAGGGCCTTGCGGGCAAGTGGGCATCGACCCTTGCCAACGCCGGGTTCAACGTGGCTAGCGCTGCCAACTACACGCCGGCCGATCGGGCAGAGAGAGAAAAAACTGTCGTGCACATCAGATCGACGGCCGACCAGGCAACCGCCGAGTCAATCGCAAAGAGGTTAAAGCTGGCAACCGTTTTGGTTTCATCGCAGTTTGCCGACGCGATCACCGTGGTGCTGGGCACAGATTTAGAGCAAAACTAGCTTTTTGGCCGTTTCATTACACTTCGATAACAAGCAAGAAAAGTACCTTTTGCCCTGTTATTCGTTGTGGCGAAGGGCTAGTGTTGGGAATGGTCGTAACAGTACGCAGCATCCGCTTCATTTGCCGTTCGACTGAGACCCGGTTATCGGGTCTGTCTAATAGCAACAGGAGTATGGAATGGCACAAGGAACCGTAAAGTGGTTCAACTCTGAAAAGGGTTTTGGCTTTATCACTGAAGATGGCGGAGCAGACGTTTTCGTCCACTTCTCAGCGATCAAGGGCGATGGCTACAAGGAACTAAAAGAAAACCAGCGCGTTTCTTTCGACATCAAGGATGGCGACAAGGGCAAGCAGGCAGACAACGTAGTCGCAATCTAAGACCACAGTCTCGAAAAGGCCCCGAAAATTCGGGGTCTTTTCTCATTTAAAGGGGCGTTTTGGGATTTGCACTCTCGGGG
>CAZSRJ010000121.1:1184-3399 GCA_964609235.1 uncultured Rhodoluna sp. | reverse complement strand
AGGTTTGATTCGGGCAGCGCAATTTCTGTCCAGGCACGCTCATCAAAAAGCTGCTCCGCTGGGGCATCTGGCAAGGCTGATTCCCTTATGGAATAAGCCATCCGGGCTCGTTGGGCCTCTAACTCCTGCATGGTTAGCGGTGCCTTCACAGCGGCCTTTTTGCGACTTGATCGCAGTGTTGAAGCAGCGGTGAGGAACACTGCCGCTGCAGCAACTGCTAGCGCTAACCAAGAGAGGTTCTCAAACGCTTTGACTGTTGCAAAGACTGCGGTGGCGAAAGACAAGAGCAAAAGTGTCACGAAAACCCGTCGAATCAGCCGAAAATTTTTATCAATATTTTTTGTTTGCGACACGCCGTTAACGCGATTTTTTGGCGTCAATCCCGATTTTTGCGAAAAGTTTCTACCAGAACTAGAACCTTGATTTTTTTGTTCTCCGCGGCTTCCCCAGTTCGGAACGTAAACCAGCAACCACAGCAAGACGACAATTGCGAGCATCCAGCCGCCGTCTAGTGAGAAGTTCATGACTCAAAGATATGAGTCAGCTGCCGAAGTGCCCATCATTTTGCTCGGTGTGTTTAATGACTTTGGTCGAAAATGGGTAATTCATCGGGCCAACTTGTTTTCTGAGCCACCGGTTTAACACACCCGATTCAACTTCTTCACTTGTGAGCGCAAAGACGTAGTGATCTCGCCAAGCTCCGTTGATGTGAATGAACCTTTGTTTCAATCCTTCATACCGAAAACCAAGTTTCTCGACCACCCGCAAGCTAGAAACATTCTCTGGTCGAATGTCTATTTCGATTCTGTGAATGCCAACCGTGTTGAAAAGGTAATCAGAAACCAACGCGACCGCGGTTGGAGTGATTTGTCTTCCCGCAGCTTCTGGCGCAACCCAATAACCGATCACGCAAGAAGAAACAGAACCAAAAAGAATGTTTGCAACATTGAGTTGACCAACCATGACACCGTTTTCTTCAATCACAAACGGAAGGCACGTGTTGTTATCCATGGCTTTTAGAAGTGCGCGAATTTGACCGCGAATATCGAAAGAGTTTGGGCCCTCTGGATTTGTTGCTTCCCAGGGTCTGAGCCATTCGCGATTCGAAAGAATTAGCTGTTCCATGTTCTTTGAATCTTTCATGCGAATCAGACGCAACCTGACGTCGTTGTGGGTTAGCGCGAATGAAAGAGGCACGTGGCTAGATTAGTGGCATGACCGAACTCTCGACGGCAGAGGCCAAGGCAGCACTGCGCAGCGAACTTCGCGCTGCCCGCTCTGCACGCACGGCCGACGCAGATTCAGCCGCGCGCCTCAGTGAGCAGTTGGGTCAGTATTGCCTCGACAATCGAATCAGGGTAGCCGCCGCCTACCTGCCTCTGCCAGACGAGCCAGACATCTCTGAGTTTCTCGATTGGGCACGCGGCCAGTCGATAACCCTGCTTCTGCCAACCGTTTCAGGCCAAGAATTGCGCTGGGTCGAATTTGACTCTTCAACCAAAATTGGTGAACTCGGGTTCGCCGAGGCGGCCGGAAAACCTGGTGACATTCAACGAGCCGAGGTTGTCTTCTTGCCGGCGCTGGCCGTCGATCTCACCGGAAATCGATTGGGCAAGGGCAAGGGCTTCTATGACCGCGTGCTAACCCAACTGGCAGCGGCTAGGAGTCGTGCGAAAAAGATTGCAGTCATTTTTGATGAAGAACTCAAACTGCAGGTGCCAGCAGAGAGTCACGATCAAAAGGTCGACGCCGCAGTTACCGCCAGCAAGTTGGTTTGGTTTCAGCGCTGACTATTGCCAGTGCGGCGGAACGTCGCCTCGAAGCCGGTCGTCGTTATTGGTTGGGCGATCGCCCCAAGCCGCATCGGTGTCTTCGAAAGCCCCCTCGTTTTCGAAAAGCGGTTGCGGTCGCTGTGAAACCTGCATGCCGAGTTGCTCTGCGATTCTCAGAGCCACTGTCTGAGGGTCTGAGAACAGTTCGAAGCTGTGAACGCGAATGTAGTTCCAGCCGAGTGAGCGCAGCAGGTTTGAGCGCAATCTGAGCTTCTCGCTGAGCGTCTCACCGGTGAGGGCCCAATCGGGCATTACAACCGCGCTGTTGCCGCCGTGCGAGACAACCAGAGGCAACCGCTCGGCGAATGAAACGTCAACTCGAGCACCCAACTTCTTGAGCCTTGTGGCCAAATCTGCGAGCAGTGAATCACCCGTGGTTTCGA